>CAYXKM010000257.1:0-6585 GCA_964465665.1 uncultured Woeseiaceae bacterium | reverse complement strand
ATGGCTGCCTGCAAATTTCGCCGGTTTGATCGGAAATGTGAAGGTTGCCTTCAGTGGCGGGTATCGTTGCTTCTCTGGAGCAACGAATCAAATGGCACCCGGCTGTGCGGGCGCTGCGTTTCCCAGTCTTTGCAGCTTGGGCACTGCCACAGCAGGCGCTGGCTCGAGAAGCCGCACTCCTTGCACTGGTATCGGGGAGTTGCTTTGGCGAGCTTTGACAGTGCCGAACGAACCTTGGCAATGGCAGCAGAGCGTTTCCCCCTGTCGTCGTCGCCTATACTCTGCAGATCCACAAACTCGGCGAGTGTCGGTTCGTTCAACAGGTACTCCTCGACACAGGCATCGATCACACCAATTCCGGATATATCGTTAAC
Source organism: uncultured Woeseiaceae bacterium (assembly GCA_964465665.1). Taxonomy (GTDB): domain Bacteria; phylum Pseudomonadota; class Gammaproteobacteria; order Steroidobacterales; family Woeseiaceae; genus JAKEGN01. Next base: position 6,211 of record CAYXKM010000257.1, on the reverse strand, counting down.
AATTGCCGTGTAGGCAATATCCGTCTTCAATCCGGGATTCTTTTTCAACAAGGCGTCCAGACTGCGCTCCAGTTCGGCTGTCGAGCCATCCTTGCTGTAGGTTTTGACAAGCTGCGGCAGTGCCTCTGTAATCAGATACGTGTTTTCGTCGAGGATGCGGTGATAAAGCCGCAGTGCGGTCCTGGTGTCGTCCGTATCGCGCGCGATCTCTGCCCGAGTCAACGCTCCGCGATGCGTTCTTGGCCTGCCGCTTTGCGCTTTCTTTACAAAAGCGCGCGCGGCCGTATAGTCCTTGCTGGCAGCCGCCTGTTCCGCGAGTTCACAGTAATAGTGAGCGATTTCGAGCTCCAGCGATCGGCCGCTGAGAACTTCGAGCTTCTGCCCAGCGTCGATGGCCTTCTGCCATTCGTGCTCCTGCTCGTAGATACGACACAGTTGCTCGAGCGCTTCAACCTGGTAACGCGACCCCTGCGACAGGCGCACGAAGAGCTTCTCCGCCCGGTCGAGGAGTCCGGCGCGCAAGTAGTCCTTTGCCAGCGAAAACAAAGCCTGATCACGTTGCTCGGAAGCCAGATCAGGCCGCGCAATGATGTTCTGGTGAATACGTATGGCTCGATCGATCTCGCCCCGGCGCCGAAACAGGCTACCCAGCGCAAAGTGCGTCTCGATGGTGCGATCATCAACCCGGACCATTTTCAGGAAATGTTCCAGCGCCTGATCCGTCTGTTCGTTCAGCAGAAAATTCAGCCCTTTCAGATAATCGATGTTCAACGGCGGCGGCGGGCCCTCCTCGGCATCCCGCTCACCGAAACGGCCAAGAGCCCAGCCGGCAGCGGCCAGCAGTAAGAACAACCCTGCAAGAAAAAAAGTCGACTCAGTCGGCATCGGAAAGTGGCAGGCTGCGCAGGCTGCTGACTTCGGATTCGGACAATTGCAGGGAACGTCGCAGCTGGCGACGCTCGTTGATAAGCCGGATGACGAAGGCCGCGCTGCAGAGGATGCCGAACAGCCAGCCGGCTATGAATGTTACGGTGAATGCCACCGGCATTGACGTTTCTACTGCAGCAAAGGCCAGATCAACGGAGATGACGCCGGGATTCAGGCGGGTGAATACCAGCATTGCGACCAGAATGATCAGGAATATCAACAGTACGGCAATTTTCTTGAGCATCCCGCTATTCCAGGTGATTTCCATCGGCAACTTCGGTGGCCGACAGGCCCTGAGCCATGTCAGGCAACCGGAATATGGTAACTTGCCAGCGGTTACCGGGTACCCGCCGCAAACTGCGGTTTACAGGATTTCTCAGGTTTTGATCGGGAATTCCTGGCTGTCATTGACCCGCTCGCGCAGGTCCTTGCCGGGTTTGAAGTGCGGCACGTACTTGCCGGACAGGGCAACCGCCTCCCCGGTCTTCGGGTTCCGGCCTATCCTGGGAGGTCGGAAATGCAGCGAAAAGCTGCCAAATCCACGGATTTCTATGCGTTCCCCTCGGGCCAGCGAATCGCTCATCAGGTCGAGCAGGTGTTTGACTGCCAGCTCCACGTCTTTTGCAGGCAAATGCTTCTGTTTTCTGGCGATCAATTCAATGAGTTCTGATTTTGTCATAACGCGATTCGCTTATTCTTCTGCCAGGACCATTGCATAAGCTGCCGATTATAAAAGAAATATAGCCCGGACCGGGAGGTCCGGGCCAGCTTTTTTTTACTATTCGGCTCCGCCGGACATCTTCTCCTTCAGCAGCTCGCCCAGGGTCGTGCCTGTCGGAGCACCGGCGCCCTCGGATTTGTAGCTGCTGAGCGCCTCAGCCTCTTCATGCACTTCCTTGGCCTTGATCGACAACGCAACCGAGCGATTCTTACGATCCACGTTGGTGAATCTCGCTTCGACTTCGTCCCCGACCTTGAGCACGCTGCGCGCGTCGTCTACCCGTCCACGGGTCAGTTCCGAGGCCCGGAGGGTGCCAACGACGCCATCGCCGAGATCAACAACGGCTCCCCGTGCATCGACTTCCGTCACGACACCCTTGACCACCGAGTTTTTCGGGTGATCCGCGAGCCAGGCTGAGAACGGATCCTTGTCCAGCTGCTTGATTCCAAGGGAAATGCGCTCGCGTTCCGAGTCGATCGCGAGGACCGCAGCCTCGATTTCCTGGCCTTTCTTGTAGTTGTGCACGGCCTCTTCGCCCGGCACATCCCAGGAGATATCCGAGAGATGCACCAGCCCGTCGATACCGCCATCGAGCCCGATGAATATTCCAAAGTCCGTAATCGACTTGATCTGCCCCTTGACCTTGTCGCCGCGGTTGACTGTCGCAGAGAACTCGGCCCATGGATTGGCTTTGCATTGCTTGATGCCAAGCGAAATCCGCCGGCGCTCCTCGTCGATCTCGAGAACCTGAACCTCGACCTCTTCGCCGATCTGCACAACTTTGGCCGGATTGACGTTTTTGTTGGTCCAGTCCATTTCCGACACGTGCACCAGGCCCTCTACGCCCTCCTCGATTTCCACAAAGCAACCGTAGTCTGCAATGTTCGTGATCTTGCCGAACAATCGCGATTGTGGCGGGTACCTTCGTGCGAGGTCGTGCCACGGATCGTCGCCAAGTTGTTTGATGCCTAACGATACACGCTGGCGTTCACGGTCAAATTTGAGGATTTTGACCTCTACCTCGTCGCCGACATTGACGACTTCCGAGGGGTGCTTGACGCGCTTCCAGGCCATATCCGTAATATGCAAAAGCCCGTCGATGCCGCCAAGATCGACGAATGCACCGTAATCGGTCAGATTCTTGACCATACCCTTTACGGTGTTTCCTTCCTGAAGTGTTTCGAGCAACTGTTCGCGTTCTTCACTGTATTCCTGCTCGACTACGGCGCGACGGGAAACGACGACATTGTTGCGCCGCTGATCAAGCTTGATCACCTTGAACTCGAGGCTCTTGCCTTCGAGATAAGCCGGATCCCGGACCGGGCGGACGTCAACCAGCGAGCCCGGCAGGAAGGCGCGTACGTTGTCGATCTCGACGGTAAAGCCACCCTTTACCCGGCCATTGATGATGCCGTTTACAACCGCATTGTTCTCGAATGCCTTCTCCAGCTCTGTCCAGGTCCGTGCACGAATCGCTTTCTCGCGCGACAGGCGGGTCTCGCCAAAGCCGTCTTCGACGGCATCCAGCGCTACCTCGATCTCATCACCGATGGAGACGTCGGTTTCGCCCTTCTCGTTTTGAAACTGTTCGATTGGGATGACGGCCTCGGACTTGAGGCCCGCACTTACGATGACGACATCGTCGTTTACGGCAACGACTGTGCCCGTGATTATGGCACCAGGCTTTATTTGTCGACTTGCAAAGCTTTGTTCAAATAAATCAGCAAAATTTTCAGACATTGAATTAGACCCGAGAATCGCATTTTACGATCCTCACCTCTTGTCGTCTCACCACATCCTGCAATGGACGGTTACATTGAAAAAGAACAGGGCAATCCCGCCCGGTTCAGACACTAAAACTGCTTCGCGGCATACGTCTCCCGAGCCCACTCGAGGACGGTCCGCGTTACTTCGTCGATCGTCAGCTTGCTGGAATCCAGCACCCGGGCGTCGGCGGCAGGCCGCAACGGGGCAACCGAACGTTCGGAATCCCGTCTGTCGCGGTCCTCTATGTCCCGCGAAAGGGCGGCAAGGCTAACACCAATACCCTTGTCCTTCAACTGCTTATGGCGTCTCTTGGCCCGCTCCTCGGCGCTGGCCGTGAGGTACACCTTGAGTTGCGCATCCGGGAAGACGTGGGTACCCATGTCGCGGCCGTCGGCCACCAGTCCCGGAGACCTGCGAAAACCCAGCTGCACGCCTTGCAGCGCATCGCGAATCTCCGGCATGACCGCAACCGCCGAGGCCAGGCGACCGCACTCCTCCGTGCGCAGTTCGCTGCCCACGTCCTCACCGTCGAGCAGGATGCGCTCGTTCCCGGCTTCGTCCATGAGAAACTGAATGGCGATACCCCTGGCTATTGCTGCAATCTCGGACGGCGCTGCAGCACTCTTGCCGCGCCGCGCGGCTGCCAGTCCGACCAGCCGGTAGAGCGCGCCGCTGTCCAGGAGATGCCAGCCTAGTGCCTGAGCAACCCGTCGGGCAATTGTGCCCTTGCCGGAGCCACTCGGTCCGTCAATAGTCAGTACCGGTACCACCTCGGTCATTGGGCTTCCGTTGTGTCGATGCGAGCGCCGACCGCTCTCAGGCAATCAACGAAGCCCGGAAACGACGTGGCGACTGCCGCTGTATTCAGGATCGAAACACGCGCCTTTGCAACCGTCCCTGCTATTGCGAAGGCCATGGCTACCCGGTGGTCACCTGCACTGTCTACCGTGCCTCCGTCGAGCTGCCCGCCTTCCACGGTCGCGCCGTCCCTGGTTTCTCGCACGTCAATGCCCAGCAACCGCAAGCCGCTTGCCATGGTGGCGATGCGGTCGCTTTCCTTTACGCGCAGTTCTGCAACGCCGTTGAAGGTCGTCCGGCCTTTCGCCAGGGCCGCGGCGACAAACAAGACTGGAAATTCATCTATTGCGAGCGACACGATACCCGGATCGACGTCGATACCGTGTAACGCCGACGGGCGAATCTGCAAGTCGCCCACCGGTTCCTGGCCCAGCCATCGTTCATTCCTGATGTCGATTTTCGCGCCCATTTGACGAAGTACATCGATCACGCCCGTTCGGGTCGGATTGATACCGACACCTTTCATGAGGATTTCGGCTTTTTTGCTCAGGAGCGCGGCCAGAAGGAGGAAGGCGGCGGATGACAAATCGGCCGGCACGACGATATCCGCGGCGTCCAGCTCCTGCTGGCCGTCCATAGCGATGTGCAAACCGTTGCGCTCGAGTCTGGCGCCCATGGAAGTCAACATCCGCTCGGTATGATCCCGGGTCACCACCGGTTCCGTCAGCGTGGTCCGGCCTTCTGCATAAAGGCCCGCAAGCAGTACAGCCGATTTCACCTGCGCGCTGGCGACCGGTAGCTGGTAGTCGATGCCGTGCAACGTCCGTCCACCGTGCACCAACAAAGGCGGTTTGCCTCCTTGCGATGAAAGCCTCGCGCCCATAACCTCGAGCGGCTGGATTACCCGGCCCATCGGACGCTGCGACAGCGATGCGTCGCCGGTCAGTTCGCAGCTGAAGGACTGGCCGCACAGCAGTCCGGCAAACAACCGCATGGCTGTGCCGGAGTTGCCCATGTCCAGCGCGCCATCCGGAGCCTGCAATCCGCGTGGCCCGGCTCCATGGACCGTGACCGTGGTTTCGTCGAGCACATCCACCTTGATGCCCATTGCCCGTAGCGCGGCGAGCGTCGCAAGACAGTCTTCACCGGCAAGGAAACCACTGATCCGGGAGCTGCCGTGTGCAACCGCTGACAGCATGAGGGCGCGGTGAGAAATCGACTTGTCGCCGGGAACGACGATGTCGCCGCCGACAAGCGCGGACGGATGTACCCTAAAGTGCATGTTCTCGCATGCAGTCGCTTCGCTACCTGACTGCCTTTGGATACGCGCCAATCACTTTGAACAGCGAGCTGTTTTTTTTAAGCTCCGCAAGCGCCGTAGACAGGGCCGAATCCGTGGCATGACCTTCGAGGTCGATGAAGAACACGTAGTCCCAGTTCTTCTTCCGCGAAGGTCGCGATTCGATGCGGGTCATATTGATTCCATGCTTTGAGAATGGCTGCAGCAGCGTGTGCAGAACGCCCGCACCAGCCGTTCCTGCCGTCGAAACGAGGATGGTCGTCTTGTCGTCGCCGCTTGAGGCAAGCAGTTCTCGACCTACGACCAGAAACCGCGTCGAGTTGTCCGACTGATCTTCTATGTTATTGACCAGTATCTTCAGATCGTACACCTCGGCCGCGGCTTCGCCGCCTATCGCTGCTGTCCCCTTTTCGTCACGGGCTTGTCGCGCTCCGGCCGCATTGCTGCTGACACCGATCAATTCCACCTGCGGCAGATTCTCGCGCAGCCAGCCCCTGCACTGCGCAAGCGATTGCTGATGACCACATATGCGTTCCACCTGCTCAAGCGACGACATGGAACCGAGCAAGTGCTGCTCGATGCGCAATTCGATTTCGCCGCCAATTTTCAATGGCGATGTCAGGAACATGTCCAGAGTGTGATTGACTGTGCCTTCGGTCGAGTTTTCGATGGGAACCACACCGAAATCGGCTGCGCCG
>CAYXKM010000256.1:0-9617 GCA_964465665.1 uncultured Woeseiaceae bacterium | reverse complement strand
CGCATGAAGATCGCCTGGATGTTGGCAGGCGGAATCTTGTGGAATGCCTTCGTCTGCAACAGCATGGTCATCCAATCGTCGCCTACGTCGGTCTGGCCCTGCAGCTCGGACACTTCGTAGGAGCCGGTCTGGTCCCAGGTGAGCATGACATCCAGCAGGTCGCTGTCGATCGAAATGTACTGCACACGGTCGCGTGCACGCGCGGACACGCGACGCGGAAACAAAGGCGCAACCGGGTTGCGGGCCGCGTCCTTTCCGCCGTGAATGATCTCAATCACCTTGCCCTGATCGAGCAGCTCCAGGGCGCCTGAAACGACGTAAACGGTTCGCTTCTCGGTGTCGCCTTCCTTGAACAGCATCTGCTGTGGCGACAGTTCCCGGATCTGGATCTTGCGCGCAAGCGCAATCAGATTGTCCCGCTTCAAACCGTCCAATGGGGAAAAGTTCTTGAGCAGATTGATATCCAGCTGCTCAGCCGACATTCTTCATCCTGTCTATGCTCGTGTTGGTTGTTATGGGGCAGGTTGCATAAGCCCTTATTCTACCGTCAATTTGTGCACTTCCGATACCATTGCGTCCGGCAGCGTGATGCGACGCACAGTTTAGCAGCCGCAGACTGAGTCGACGCACCTCAATTCGGCCAGATACGGCAGTCAGCGAAGTTGAGCCCAGCCAGCGTGCGGACGAAAGCGATCTCCATACTTGCTGCTGAGCGCAAGCATCGTCCGCTCGATTTCAGCTGGTCCCCGCTCCCTGGCGTACTGCAGGGGCCCGCCTCGAAACGGCGCAAAACCGGTACCGAATATCACACCGGCGTCCAGCAGGTCGGCGTCTGCGACGATGCGTTCATGCAGACAGGCAACCGCCTCGTTGATCAGGGGCAACATCAGTCGGTCCGTGGCATCGTCCGGTATCCTGCCGTGTGCTACCGGCTTGATCGCCTTTCCATCGACCCATTTGTAGAATCCCTGGCCCGATTTGCGGCCGAGCTGCCCGTTCTCCACCATCTGGGTCAGACGCGATGGGACCGGACGCCCGTATTCGGCCCCCAATACCCGGGATACATGCAATGCAACATCGATGCCGACGCTGTCGACGAGTTCGACGGGTCCCATCGGCATTCCGAAATCCTCCGCGATCCTGTCGATAGCGCTGAGGGCGAGGCCAGATTCGGCAAGATGCATGGCTTCAGCCATGTACGGCGCCAGAACGCGGTTGACTACAAAGCCAGGGGAACTCGCGCATTCGAGGGGGAATTTACCGATGGCTTTGACGAAAGTGAAGCCGATATCGAGGACTGCGCTCTCGGTATCGTCGCACCGGATAACCTCGACGAGCGGCAACATGGCGACCGGATTGAAAAAATGCAGGCCGATGAATCGCTGCGGCCGGTGAAGCACGCTGCGCAAAGTTTCGAGCCGGATACTCGATGTATTGGTCGCGAGCACGGCCGAGCCCTTCATCCTGTCCTGCAGCTTCCGATACAGGTCCTGTTTGGCCTCGACATTCTCGAAAATCGCCTCGATGATCAGGTCAGCATCGGCGACGCCATCGCCGGCAACATCGGCTCGAAGCCGGGATGCAGTTGCCTTGCGTTCGCCGGCATCCCGCACTTTCTTGTCAAAGAGTTTTTGTGCGCGCAGAAGTGCAGGTTGTATGTATTCGTCGGCCCTGTCCTGCAAAGTGACGTCGAGTCCGCGCAATGCGCACCAGGCGGCAATGTCGCCGCCCATCACGCCGGCGCCAACCACATGTACGCGCCGAATCCTGCTCGATGGTTTCTGTCCCTGGCTCTTCAGCCGGTTCTGCAGAAAAAATACCCGGACAAGATTGCGCGAGGTACTGCCGCACATGAGAGTCGCGATCGATCGCGCTTCCGCTTCGTATGCGGCTGCTCCGACAGCGCCATAACGCGACCACAGTTCTATGATTGCGTACGGCGACGGGTAATGATCCGGTCGCGCTTTGGCGCGCACCTGCTTTCGCAGAGCTCTCACGATGAACGGCCGCAGTGGCGGCAGATTCAGAATTTTCTCCAGCGTTGGCGCGGTCGCGCGTGCCGGCTGCTTTTGAATCAGATCTGATGCTGCCTGCCTCCAGGCAGACTCTGTCGTGACGCCGTCGATAAGTCCTTGACGAAGTGCGGCAGCGACGGTTATCGGTTGTCCGGTCAACATCAGTTTCATGGCCGGACGAACACCACTGATACGAACAGCACGCACAGTCCCGCCGAATCCGGGATGTATTCCGAGTTGCACTTCAGGAAGCCCGAGTATGGGTTTATCGTTTTCGATTGCGATCCGGTAGCTGCAGGCCAGCGCAAGTTCCAGGCCGCCGCCCAGTGCAAATCCGTTGATCGCTGCCACGCTGGGGCAGGGCAGTGCCTCGACCGCGTCCATGACCTGTTGTCCCAGGCGGATGAGTGCGTAGGCTTCGTCCGGTGTCTTTATGGTTGTGAATTCATTGATATCGGCACCCATTACGAAGCCGTTCTGTTTCCCGGAATGAATGACAATCCCTTTCGGGGGGTTGTCGCCGAACGGGCCGATGATCTCAGCGAGCTCGCGCAGGACCGGTCCCGACAGGACGTTGGCGCTGCCATCGGCTTTGTCAATGCAAAGCCACGCGATGTTGGCTGCGTCTCGCTCAACGCGCCAATGCCTGTAGGTTTGTACGGTTTCAGCAATCATGTAACTTTCCTGTCAGTTCAAAACGCAATCATTCGACGTCGAAATCGCAGATTAGCGGCAAGTGATCGGAAAACCGCACCGCCGGGACACGGAAATCAGTGACGGTGATGCCATCCTGATAAAGTATGAAATCGAGTTCCTTGCGTGGCGCCCGGCTGGGGTACGACGGCAGGCTCTTCGTATTGGCACTGCGCAGCCCCGCCGCCCGCATGAACAGATAAATTTCGTTCTCGCCCCAAAAGGTATTGAAATCGCCCGCTACGATCACCGGCTTCGTGTTCTTCTCAATGAGATCGAAGAGTTTGCGCAATTGCAGGTGCCGGTGCCGGTACTTCAGCGACAGGTGCACAAGGAAAACCGAGAACTTCTCCATCTCAAGCTCGAGGATCAGACGCTTGATCCCAGTGTCGAAGTAGTGAAATTTCTCGCCGTGAATGCGATCCGCAGCCAGGAATGCATTGCCCTGCTTGCGAATGATGGGCAATAACTGGTTGATCGATGTCTCGCCGTACTTGATTTCGTAGGACGAACTCATGCCCAGGCTTTCGGCGATCGTTTCCGCCTGGTTGACCATGCGGCTGCGAATCGAGCCGGTATCGACTTCAATCAGCCCGACTATGTCCGGATCGGATGACTTGATGAAGTTGGTGATCTCCGGGAGTACATTCTGATTGCCGAGCAGGTAGCCGGCTCCCGGCAATGGCACATGCATCGACGCGCCACCGCCGATAGCGTAGCGGATGTTATAGAGAAGCAGTCGCATTCGAGAGGGAATTTCACAGTGGGAAAGAAACCGGGCTACGATACCGAAAGGGCGGGGGCATTGGAACCGAGTTCGGGCCCCGTGTCCGGGCAGATGCGGAGCCGATTCGCTACACTTGCCCCGGAATCAGGCGGAAACGCCGCAGCCCGAGGCCGATACTGGAGACCGCTGTGTCCGAGAAGAATCCGATCAAGGTTTTCGTAACCCATTGCTTTGCCGAAACCGACGACTACCTGCGTGTGTTCGAGTTTCTGGAAAGTGTCGCGAGGTTCTTTTATTTGAATTGCAGCCTGCCGCAGAATGTGCCGGCAATCGGCGGCCTCCCGGCGATAAAGGACGAGCTTATTGCCCAGATCAAGGACTGTGAGGCAGTGATCGTTCTGGCATCGTTGTACCTGGATAAGCCCGACCTGGTTCGCTTCCAGTTGGACGTTGCAGAGGCCAACCGCAAACCCACCATCGCTATTCGCCCGTTTGGCGGCATCGTCGAGACGCCGAAAGATCTGGCAACACGGGTCAAGGAAAATGTTTCATGGAACGAGCGGGAAATCGTCGACGTATTGCGAAAACTGGCGCGCAACGAGGATACTTCCCGGTGGGAAGTTATTGATTTTCCGTAAAAACCTCGGGATCTTTCTGCAGCCATGGCTGCAGCCGGGAGGCATCGATCATGACTGACAGATCACCGCGCCCGACAGCGCGCCGCGACCGGCCCGTGGTCATTGCTCACCGTGGCGCCTCCGCGTACCTGCCGGAGCATACCCAGGAAGCCAAAGCGCTGGCATACGCCATGGGGGCCGATTTCCTCGAGCAGGACGTCGTCATTTCCAGGGACAACGTCCTGATCGTGTCTCACGATATACACTTGGACCGTATCAGCGATGTCGCAGACCGTTACCCGGATCGTCACCGCGATGACGGCCGCTACTACGTTCGCGACTTCGACCTTGCAGAACTCCGTACATTGAGTATTCACGAACGATTGAACGACGATGCCAGCGGTCCGGCATTTCCGGGCCGGTTCCCCGTCGACCGTGGGGACTTTCGCATCGTCACTCTGGCGCAGGAGATAGAGCTGATTCAGGGCTTGAACCGTACGACCGGGAGAAACGTTGGCATCTATCCGGAGATCAAGGCGCCCGCCTGGCATCACCGCGAAGGAGCAGATGTCGCGAAACTGTTGCTCGAAATGCTCATGAATTATGGTTACGACTCGAAGCAGGATGCCGTCTTTGTACAATGTTTCGATGCCGCGGAGCTCAAGCGCTTGCGACACGAGCTGAATTGCCCGTTGCGGCTGATCCAGTTGCTCGGCGAGAACAGCTGGCAGGAATCGGCTACCGATTACGATCAGCTGAAAACCGCCGAAGGCCTGACCGAACTCGCGCGTGTCGTCGACGGAGTCGGTCCATGGATCGACCAGCTCTACACGTTGGCGGACATCGACGGACAACCGGTGTCCACCGGCCTCGTGCGGATGGCGCACGACGCCGGACTGCAGGTGCATCCTTACACGTTTCGTGCCGATGCGTTGCCATCGGGATTCGACGCCTACAGCGAACTGGTGTGCTGGTTCGTCTACGAGCTGAAAGTCGACGGTCTGTTCAGCGACTTCACCGATCTGACTCTGGACATCCTTCGCCGCGGGCGCTAGCCGGCGTGCCCCTGGAAACCGCAAAAGGTCGATCTTCCCGGCCACAGTCGACCTCGACCAGGGGGCGCAGGCCCGGATTTATTCTAGAACATCAAAAAACTTGACTAAACTGCTGAAATCAAAGCTTTTTATTCGATGCCTCAGCGGACAATTCGTTCCATGCCGGCGCCGCATCGCGCAAGGACTGAGAACCCGGTCCTTTTACTCAATGCGAAACTGCATAATCTAGGGCGTTGCCAAGAAATCGAAGGACGGCCGGCATGTTCATGGATACACCCGAGACCCTGATGTACGCGACGCTCGGTGCGTTCGTGCTCGGTTGGCTCGTGGCCAAAATCGGGTCCTATTTCAGCAACCGGGTGCGAGCGAGGAACCGGGATCCGCGTGATGACCGTATTCGCTCGCTGGAGGCGGAGCTGCGCGTCGCGAAGAGCGATGCCGAGAAAGTCCGTGAAGAGGTCGCGGCTCGGGACAAGGATCTGACGCAGGCTCGCCAGACCATCGCCGAACGCGACACCGCCGCGGAACAGCAGGATCGCGAAACCGAACGATTGCGGAAAGACCTCAGGGAATCGGTGAAGAAGACCCGCGAGCTGCGTGCCGAACTAACCGATCGGGCAACGGAGAATCTCCGTTCCGAAGTCAAACTGCGCGAAGTGGAAACCGAGCTCTCGGTCGCGCAGGCATCCACGGACATGCTGGCAACCGGAGTACTCGACTATTCGGTCAGCCCCGATGACGAGGACGATGCGGCGCGCGTGCACGTAGCAAAGGGGCGGTCCTGACCGCCGGTCGCTGATCCGGCATACTCTTCGTCATTGATGTTCTGGCCCGGAGCCGAAGCGAACAATGGCGGTCCCTCATTCTGCAAGTAATCCTGCGTCGACACTGTCGCTGGCAATAGCGCTGGTACCGATACTCATGGGCTGTGCCGACAGGAAGGTACCTCTCGAACTAGGTTTTGCCCTGCGCAATGGCGATGCGCCCCTGTCGTGCACTGCGATCACCGACGGACTGCAGCTGACGGACCTCCGTCTGTACCTTTATGACCTGCAGTTGTTAGATGAGGCCGGACGGCCGACAACATTTGAACTGGCGCCGGACGAAGTGTGGCAGGACGACCGGATCGCCTTGCTGGATTTCGAAGACGGGCAGGGTGCCTGCATCAACGGCAGCGCAGAGCAAAATCACTCGGTTCGCGGTGCAGCGAGCGGCGGTCGGTTTTACGGCATTGCGTTCACTGTTGGCGTGCCGCCGGACTCGAATCACCGCGACCCGATGACCGCGAGAGCCCCGCTCAATTACACAGCGATGCACTGGCACTGGCTCAGTGGCTATAAATTCATGCGTGTCGGAGTGCAAACTGATTCCGATACTTTCTGGTTACACCTTGGAAGCAGCCATTGTGACGGCAACGTCGGTGCTGCGATCGACTGCCGCGCCCCGAACCGAATTTCGGTCCGGCTTGACGATTTCGATCCCGCCAGGGACAGGATCGTTATCGACTTAGCGCCGCTGGTTGCCGCCGGGAATCTCGACGACGGAGTTGGTTCCGATTGCTCATCGGGACCCAATGAGCAGGCGTGCAGCGGCGCCTTTGCAGTGCTGGGGTTGCCGTTCGGTGACAACACCGAGATGCCATCGCAGCGCATTTTTCGCAGCGAACCTGCGCCGTGAAGATTGCATTAACCGTTGCTGCCGTCCTGCTGCTGACAGCCATCGCTGTCCTTTTGATGCAAAGACCGACAACGGGATACGCCTGGACGCTGCCGGATGCGTATCCCTTGCCACCGGTGCCGGCGGACAACCCGATGAGCGCAGCAAAGGTCGAACTTGGCCGGCGCCTGTTCCATGACCGGCGATTGTCCGTGAATGCGACACAATCCTGCGCGAGCTGTCACCTGCAGTCACTCGCTTTTACCGACGGCCTGGCTCAAGCCATAGGTGCTACCGGAGCAATTCATCCGCGCGGCTCGATGTCGCTGGTCAACGTTGCTTATGCCACGCGGCTGACCTGGGCCAACCATTTGCTCGATCGGCTCGAAGTGCAGGCGTTGACACCGTTGTTCGGCGAGAACCCGGTGGAAATGGGCATGGTCGGCCGGGAGGCGGAGCTCATTCAGTTGTTGCGACAGGACGAATACTATCGCGAGGCCGTTCCGCTGGCATTTGCCGGGGATGCCGATCCGTTCTCGCTGCTCAACCTGTTGCGTGCCCTTGCCAGTTTCGTCCGCAGCCTCGTGTCCTTCGACGCACCCTATGACCGCTATCTGCGCGGCGATGCGTCCGCGATGTCGCCGTCTGCGGTACGAGGCATGGCGCTGTTTTTCTCCGAGCGTCTCGAATGCTTCCATTGTCACGGAGGCACACTATTTACGGACAGCAGCACGCATGCGGATGCGGTCGTCGAGAGTGTCGGGTTTCACAATAACGGGCTATACAACATAGGTGGCACCGGCGCCTTTCCGCCGGACAACACCGGCCTTTACGACATTACCGGTGACCGCCGTGACATGGGCCGCTTCAGGGCACCGACATTGCGTAACATCGCTGTCACGGCCCCGTACATGCACGACGGCAGCATCGAGACCCTGGATGCCGTGATTCGGCACTACGAGGCGGGAGGGCGCGCCATCGGACAGGGACCGAGGGCAGGGGACGGCAGTCGAAGTCCGTATAAATCAATGTTTATCAAAGGATTTTCTCTCAATGACGAGGAACGTGCCGCATTGCTCGATTTTCTGGCCTCTTTGACCGACGAGACCGTTCTTTACGATCCGCGCTTCGCCGATCCGTTCGACAGCGGCGACACAGCGAGCACGAAGACACGCTGACATTATTCGGCGTTAGAATAAGCGGCCCTGGACTACCAGGCGAACAAAAACAACAAAGGGGGTTACGCATGAGCATCATGGGTTTGTGGATGCCGATACTGGCGGCGTCGGTCCTTGCCTGGATTATGAGCGCGCTGGTCTGGATGGTGTTTGGCTGGCACAAGAACGACTATGCGAAGACGAGCGACGAGGAAACTGCAAGAGCGGCGCTACGCGGCCTGAGCCCGGGCCTTTACACGATTCCGCATGCCAGGGATCAGAAAGAAATGGCGCAACCGGAGTTGCAGAAAAAAATGCAGGCGGGACCTGTAGCGATGCTCGCGATCATGCCGTCCGGGTTGCCCAGGATGGGCGTGATGCTGGGATCGTCGTTCATCTACAACGTGCTGGTCAGCGTATTGTGTGCCTACATGGTAAGCCGCACATTGTCGGCGGATGCAAGCTACCTGCAGGTATTCCGGGTTGCCGGCACCACGGCCTTTGCAGCGTACGGATTGGCCTATATCCAGGAAAGCATCTGGTTTGGCCGTCCGTATTCAGTTACGGCCAAAAATCTGCTGGACGCATTGTTGTATGCGGGGGTTACCGGCGGGGCATTCGGCTGGCTGAGCTGACAGGGTACGTCAGCCGTGGTGCCGGCAAAGGGCATGCCCATCACTTATTTAACATAATAACCATTATACGCATATCACAAAGCCTATGTCGGAGCATGGCGGCGCCCCGGGCACGGTCTGGAATTTCCGTTTGTACTATGACCAGTGGGAATTCATCGGCGGTCGCCAGCAAACCTTCGCGGATTTTTCCTTTGTGCCACAGCCGGCTTCTGAGCATGTCATCGAATATATCGACAACCCCATGGAGGCAGAGATCAATTTTGTTTCGCTGGATGACTTCGGCAACCGATCTGTGCTGGTCACTTCGCCGTCAACGTGCAATCGAGGTCGCTCATCAGCAACTGTCTGTGCCAGGTAACAGTCAAGGCCACATCACACTTCGCGCAGAGCCTGCGCGACCGGTAGCCGTGCGTGCCGGCCAATGAGGCGTGCCTTGCAAACAGAGGTGCCCTGACGTATCGTGCATAGCGATTTCGACAGGTGATCATTCGGCGCATCGCGCCGGGTGATAAACGGGAAGACGGTGAGTCACTTCGGTGCAAACCCGTCACTGCCCCCGCAACGGTAAATGAGTCAGTCGATTATTCACGCCACTGCGCGAACATTGCGTGGGAAGGCAATCGACGAGGACCTGTAAAGCGTCACTCATGAGTCCGGAGACCGGCCTGTCGATTGGTCCACAACTCGATCGCGGCGGGCGATACGGTGGAGATTCCCGGATCTCTCCCCTCCCCTGCATCGGGCCTTTACGCCAGGCGCGGGGAGCCTTGCGGGAGATCTGTCATGTCAATTCGTCACCTCGTCGTTCTTTCAGTTGTCATTTGCAGCCCGTCATTCGGCGAGGCTCTCATCCCCGCAGAGAATTCCCTGGACAATATTCTGGTCACGGCATCGCGTTCGCCGATCCCGGCAGTCAGCGCCGGCAGTTCGACCACAGTCATAACCCGCGAACAGATAGAACAGCAGCAAGCTCGCTATGTGACCGACCTGCTGCGTGCTGTGCCGGGATTCTCGGTCAGTCAGTCGGGAACTTTCGGATCCCAGACCCAGGTCCGGGTTCGC
>CAYXKM010000255.1:0-10012 GCA_964465665.1 uncultured Woeseiaceae bacterium | reverse complement strand
GCGCTTCGAATAAGACTCCGCCGACAATCCGTACTTGTTCATCAGGTCGTAAAGCGTCGGGCGCGTTACGCCGAGCTGTTCGGCGGCGCGCGAGATATTGCCGTAGCTCTTCATGAGCGCCCCCCGTATCGCCTTTGATTCCGCGCGCTGCCGCACTTCCCGCAGGTTCAGCGACTCCGGCGCCAGCTCCACCCGCTCGAGCCCCAGGTCGGCGGCGGTAACCTGCTTGCCGTCGGCCATGATCACGGCGCCTTTGATCTTGTTCTCGAGCTCGCGCACGTTGCCGGGCCAGGAATAGGCTTCGATGGCGGCGTTGGCGTCGTCGGTAAACCCGGTCAGTGAGCGTCCCTGCTGCTTCGCGTACTTGTTGAGGATCGTTCGCGCGAGAATCAGGCGGCCTTCTTCGCGATCGCGAAACGGCGGGATCTCGATCGTGATCTCACTGACTCGATAGTACAGGTCTTCCCGGAACAGCCCCTGGCTGATGAGGCCGGTCGGGCTTTGGTTGGTAGCGCAAACGACGCGCACGTCGACCGAAATCTCTTCGCGACCACCGACACGTTCGATGACGCGTTCCTGCAGGAAACGCAACATTTTCGCCTGCAGAGCGAGTGGCATGTCGCCGATTTCATCGAGAAACAGCGTACCACCATTGGCGAGTTCCACTTTGCCCGGGGTCTGTTTGACCGCGCCGGTGAACGCACCTTTTTCGTGACCGAACAGTTCGGACTCGAGCAGGTTCTCCGGAATGGCCTCGCAGTTGATGGAGACGAATCGCTTGTCCTTGCGCGGACTTAAATTGTGCAACGCTCGTGCCAGCAATTCCTTGCCTGTGCCGGACTCACCAAGCAACAGTGTCGTGACGTTGGTCGGCGCAACCTTTTCGATCATGCGGCAGACCTGCAACATACCTTCGCTGGCGGCGACGATGCCATCGAGAGGTGACTCGCTGGCAAGATTCTGCAAGCGACGGTTCTCGCTTTCGAGTTCGCCGATGTTGAACGCACGTTCGACCAGAAGTTGCAGCGTGTCCGTATCGACAGGTTTCTGGTAGAAATCGTAAGCGCCGAGGGCCACCGAACGCAGCGCGTTCTCCTGATCACCATGGCCGGTGACGACGATGACTTTCGTGTGCGGCGCGAGCCTCAGTATTTCCTGCAGGGTTGCAAGCCCTTCGTCGACGCCTTCCGGGTTCGGCGGCAGCCCGAGATCCTGCAGAATGACCATCGGCTCGTGACGCCGAAGTTCTGCGATGGCGCCGCTTCGATCGCCCGCGGTGGCGACTTCGTAGCCCTCGAAACACCACTTGAGCTGGGTCAGCAGGCCAGGGTCGTCTTCGACTATGAGGAGTTTTCGGCTGTCTATGCTCAAGGCTATCCCTGCGGTATCGGCCGCTCGGAGGTCGCGGCGCCAGGCTCGGGTTTCAGGACGGGCAATGGTGCCATGTCCGGCCACTCCTGTGCACCGCGCCGGTCACGATGGGGGGTGATTCCTGCAGCGGTTCCGCCCTGGGCAAAAACTTATTGCGAATCATTCTCATTTCGGTTAGCGTTTGGGCTTGGAAACCTGATGGCTCAACCGGAGGCCACCCGCATGCTGCCTGCCCGCCCGCTCAAAGCACTACTGAGCGCAGTAACTCTTGTCACGATCGCTTTCTCTCCGGCCCGCGCCGAAGATCCGGATCCGATCGACAACGTCACCATCATCGGTCACAAGCGGGACGTTGCCGATGTACCGGGCTCGGCCCATGTTATCAGCCAGGAAGAACTGCAGCTCTTCCTGCAAAGCGATGTGATGCGCGTGCTCCGTACCGTGCCCGGCGTGTACGTGCAGGAAGAGGAGGGTTTTGGCCTGCGGCCTAACATCGGCATACGCGGCTCAGGGTTGGACCGCAGCGCACGTGTTGCAGTGCTGGAGGACGGCGTGCTGATTTCGCCGGCGCCCTACTCCGCTCCCGCCGCCTATTATTTTCCGACACAGCGCCGCATGTATGCGCTGGAAGTTCTTAAAGGACCGTCGTCGATTGCCGTCGGACCGCGCACTACGGGCGGCGCCATCAACCTGATTTCCACGCCAATTCCGGATGCGACTGGCGGGCGCGTCGATTTTCGCCTCGGCCAGCACGATACGCTCGATGCGCTTGCGAATTTCGGCATGCGCGGCGAGCGCTTCTCGTGGCTCATCGAAACCGTGCAGGCGACCAGCGACGGTTTCAAGACCATCGACGGACCGACAGGCGCGGACACGGGCTCGACAGGGTTCGATATCCAGGACTACATGCTGAAACTGCAGTTCGACAGCGCCCCCAACGCCGCGATGTACCAAAGCCTGCGCCTGAAAGCCGGCTACACGGAGCAACAGTCGGACGAGACCTACCTCGGCCTCACCGAGGACGATTTCGCGGCCGACCCCAACCGGCGCTATGCGGCGACTGCGGGTGACCTGTTCGACGGCGAGCACGAGATGCTGCAGCTCTCCTATGTCATCGAGAGCGACAGCAACTGGCAGGCCGGGGTCACGGCTTATCGCAATGATTTCAACAGGGACTGGTTCAAGGTGGAGTCGGTTGCCGGCGTCGGCATCAGCACGGTGCTCGCCGATCCGCTTACTTTCGCCACGGAATTGAGTTACCTGACCGGCACCATCAGCCCCGACGATGCCATCGTCAAGCGGCACAACAATCGCGAGTATTACTCGGAAGGCATACAGGGCGACATCACCTGGGATCTGCTGTTCGGCAACACGCAGTTGTCGCTTACGACCGGATTCCGCGTGCACGAAGACGAAGAGGACCGCTTGCAGCGCGACGACCGTTTTCGCATGCAGGACATGCTGCTGGTGCTGACCACGGCCGGTGCACCCGGTTCGCAGACCAATCGCGTCGGCAGCGCGGAGGCGCAGTCGGTATTCGTCGACACCGAGATTCGCAACGGTCGCTGGATTTTCACGCCCGGCCTGCGCTTCGAGGACATCGATCTCACGCGCACCGATTATTCCACTGCGGATCCGGATCGTTTGCTCGGGCCGACCAACGTCGTCGAGAGTTCGGTATCGGCTCTCATTCCCGGCATCGGAGCGCTGTACCGCCTGAACGACCAGTGGCGCCTGCTGGCGAGCGTCACCGAAGGTTTCAATCCCCCGGCCCCGGGCAGCACCGCGGAGGAGGAAAGCAGCCTGAATTTCGAGTTCGGCACGCGCTTTGGCAATGAGACCCTGGAGTTCGAGGGCATTTATTTTCTGAACGATTACGACAACCTGGTCGGTACCGTGACCGCATCGACAGGCGGCGGCGGTCAGATCGGCGACCAGTATGACGGCGGCGAAGTGGTCGTGCAGGGTTTCGAGCTGAGCGCAAGTACCGCATGGACGGACCTCGGCAACACAAGCTTGAGCATTCCGCTCAGCGTGAATTACACCTGGACCACCGAAGCGGAATTTCGCAATGCCTTTGAAAGCGAATTCGAGCCCTGGGGCGACGTGCAGATCGGTGACGAACTGCCCTACCTTCCCGAGCACCAGTTCCGCGCGATGGCGGGACTCGAGTCCGAAGCATGGTCAGTGAACGTTGCCGCCAACTACGTCGGCGACATGCGCGCGACCGCGGGCCAGGGAACGATTCCGTCGAACGACCTGATCCAGTCGCATATGGTCTGGGACCTGATGGGCAACTGGCGCATGACCGATGCGTTCAGCAGTTACGTCAAGGTCGATAACCTGTTCGACGAAGTCTACGTCGCGGCCCGGCGGCCGGCCGGCCTGCGGCCGGGCCTCGAACGCACGGCCTATGTGGGCGTCACTTTCGGATTCTGATCTGTTGCAAAACACCTTGTCCCGGGCGACCGCTTGCGCCGACGTCAGGCCCGACTAAGGCAACGCAGACAGTATTGACAATCATTCGCATTTGCGTTTAAATACCCGAAATCCTCCTAAGTAATTGATTTTATGTACGTCTGCATTTGCAAAGCGATCACAGACAAACAGATCCGCCGTGCGGCTGCCGGCGGTATCGATAATCTGTATGAATTGCGCGAGAAACTGGGCGTCGCTTCCGGTTGCGGTAGCTGCGCCCAGACAGCGCAATCGATCATTGACGAGACGCGAGACAGCGCGCCGTCAATGTACCTGCCCTCGCCCGCCTGGCAGGCTTAACGGCCGGACCTGCGTCGGCTCGCGCCCTGGTAACTGCAGAAAACATAGAACGCAAGCAGCACCAGCAGAGTTAATGGCGAGAGTGCACCGCCGCCCGCTCCGCCGGTGCCGCTGTTGACGCCGACGACGACCGTTCGAGTCGCCGTGCTGGTATTACCCGCCTTGTCCGATACCGAGTAATCGATCCTGTACGTGCCTACCGCCGCGGCGTTGACGGTGCCACTCGTCAGGATTTGATCGGTCAAATCTCCTTCGATATCGTCGCGCGCGGTTGCGCCTTCATCGACGAAGCTGCCACCCGCGGGGATGGTCATGTTGGCCGCACCGTTCAAGGTCAGGGTCGGCGCAGTACGATCGCCGAGCCCGAGTTTTCCTATGCCGTTGTTTGCATGAAACTCGATGGCGTCCGACTCGCCGCCCGCCAGCACCAGGTCCAGCGAATCGTCATTGTTGAAATCGGCGAGCAAGCCTCTCTGTACGCCGTTGCTCACAATCTGCTCCGGGTCCAGCTCGTACACGTCACCCGGATTGCGCCGATAGTTCTGGTGCACACCACCGCTGTTGACTGCGAACACGTCACTCCAGCCGTCACCATCGAGATCCCCGGTCAGAAGTGAGCGAATTGCCGATGCGCCCACCACCTGGTGTTGCACGAATGTGCCGTTTGCCTGTTGTCTGAGCAGTAGATTTCGCGGCGCCGTCAGGTCGGCGCCGTCAGTCGATAACAGCATGTCGAGCCGCCCGTCGGCATCGAGATCCGCCAAGGCCACGCTGGATACGCTGCCGTAGCTCTGGATCGTTGATGCAAACGTGAGCGGTCCTCCGTTGCTGACGAACAGGTTGACTGCCCGGGAACTGGAATGGACCACGACCACGTCGTTGAACAAATCCTGGTTGATGTCTCCGACGGCGACAGCCATGGAGGATGCCGCACTGATCGTGGTCCGCCGGTGGCCGCCCTGCCCGTCGTTGCGGAGGATTACGGTACCGGCAGCACCTGCAAGCACCAGGTCAACGCGACCGTCGCCATCAAAGTCGGCCGCAGCGAGGCCGTTGACCTGCGCTGCGGCGGCGTCCTGGATCGTTTCGGTCTCGCCGAATCCACCGTGCCCGTCATTCAGGTACACGCGTACCCGTTGATCCGTCCGCCCGGCGACGGCGATGTCGATCCAGCCATCGCCATTCCAGTCGGCGGTGGTTACATGTGCTCCGCCGCTGCCGAGAACCACACCCGGTGTCTCGAAGCGTCGCTGCCCGCTGTTACGAAACAGGATCGCCTGGTCTGCCGCAGCGACGATATCGAGCGCGCCATCGCCGTTGAAGTCCGCCGCAGCGATATCCAATGCGTTCGCGCTGAGCAACTGCGACGCACCCTCGCTGAAGCGCGCAACGACATATCCGCTCGTAGTCGCCACGTTGTTGCCCAGTTTCGGATCGTCGGCGATTGCGATCGCGATCACCGTGTTGTCGCCATCGCGCTGGTTCTCGCCCTGTACCCTGTATGTAATGCTTTGATCGTCCGCCAACGCGCCGATCGCACAGGCAATTCTCGGTGCACTGGAATTATTGCCAGTGACGGTACAGCCTGCCGGCGCCGTCAAGGACAGGTTGCCGCCGCTGGTCGTCCAGCTCGCGGTCAGGTCCCCTGTATCAAGGTCGGCAGGGCCAAGGTTCTCGACCTTGATCACCCATTCTGCGGTCTCGTCCACGCCGGTCGGGTTGGCCGTAAGCGTGACAGTTACCGCCAGATCAACGCGGTCATCGGGGAACACGATCAGCGAAAAATTAAGGGAGGCCGAACGGCCACCCTCGTCCGTGGCGATGACCTCGACCGGGTAGGGCGAACTGGAAACGTCAGCCTGCCTCGGTGTACCGGAGATCCGCCCGCTGCTGGTGTTGATATTCAAGCTGGCGGGCAGGTTGCGGGCGCTGTAACGCAGCGTGTCACCCGCGTCGATGTCGCCGAAAAAGGCCGCCGTTTCCAATGCATAGGGCACGTTCTCTATCGCTTCCTGCGGTGGCGGCGAGCCGGTGACGAACGGTGCATCGTTGCGTGGTTGCACAGTGACTGTGAGATCAAACCAGTTGCTGAACAGCGCGCCATCGTTCACCCGCACCGGCACCTGCAACTGGCCGTTGAAATCCGCTGACGGCGTAATGGTCGTTCCATTGCGCAGGTAGTTCTGCCCATCGCCGACTTCGAGAGAAAACTGCTGCGGATACTGGCTGTCCGGATCATTGACGTCGAGGAAACTCAACTGGATCGTGAGAGACTCGTCTTCGCCGACCGCAACCGAATCCTGTCCGACAATAACGGGCGCAACCGGGTCCCCGGCCGTGACATCGATCCTAACTTTGGCGCGCCGTGAATAACCAGTACCATCGAAAGCGACGTACTCGAACTCATCCCTGTCGTCGTTGCTGCCATCGTGCGTGTAAAGAAACGTGCCATCGGGATTCAACGTAACCGAACCGTCGTTCGGCGAGTCCACCAGGATCGCGGTCATGGTGTCGCCTTCGAGGTCAAAATCGTTGTCGAGCACGCTCAGTGCACCGTTGGATAGCACAATGGTGCTGCCGCCTCGCTTGACGTTGGCGCTGTCATCGCGCACGAACGGCGGCCAGCCCGATGCCAGCGCATCGGCGCTCAATGCCAGCATTGCAAGCACGACAGGCAGTATGCCAAGGGATCCCGGCGTCGGGATTCGTGCTAACACGCAATGTACGACCGACTGACGCACGACAACGACCTGCACTTTCTTTTAAAAATAATTGAGTGTGCAGCCCCGATTCTAACGCATCCGCGCCACGGAATATCAGGCTCTGCCGGTGTATGAGTTATGGTAAATGCACTGGAGCCCAGCGCTCAAAGTACAAGCAAAACTGGTCATTTGGACAACTTTTTCCAAAGGTACGGCGCCCGAAGCCAAGTGGAACTGCAGGGAACCCACCTCTTACTAACCTGTCTTTCAGTGGATTCTTGGCAACCCTCACTCCCCCTCTTTTTGCATGCCACTTCGACGCTGCAAATCAATCGAGCTACTCCTTGATGGCGCAATTTGTAACAATGGCTTCGCATCGGGCGGTATTCGGGTTGGGTCCGGCTATCGACGTCTGCAGTTCGAACCGGAGAGCTAATTATGAAGGGCGACGCAACTGTCATGGAACACCTGAATCGGGTGCTGAAGAATGAACTCACGGCGATTAATCAGTACTTCCTGCATTCCCGCATGTACAAGGACTGGGGCATCAGGAAACTTGCCGAAAAGGAACACGGCGAATCAATCGATGAAATGAAGCATGCCGACGAGGTAATCGAAAGGATCTTGTTTCTGGAGGGCCTGCCCAACCTGCAGGATCTCGGCAAATTACGCATCGGCGAGGACGTCGAGGAAGTGTTGCAGTGTGATCTGGATCTCGAGCTGGATGCGATTCCAGACCTCAAAGCGGCAATCACTTTTTGTGAATCACGCAAGGACTTCGTCAGCCGCGATCTGTTCGACACCATCCTCAAATCCGAGGAGGATCACGTCGACTGGCTGGAGACTCAGTTGGGGCTGATCGACAGGATGGGTCTCGAGAATTATATCCTGTCGCAGACCTGATCGTCCCTGATCGTCAATAAACCGCGTCGGACCAGACGACCCGTTCAACTGCCCGATCCATTGCAATACGCACGCAGTGGATCCGTTACCCCACGCAGATCAATAATTCGTTCCGGCACCGTCGATCGTGAAGAATCACCGCGAATCCCGGTGGTCCCGTCCGGTGTGAATACCTGCAATTCATCGAGACCCTGGCAGCCGAGCCGTCCATAGTCCTGCTGTGCAGCTTCGGTGCCAGTCGCGGAACCGCTCAGCATGACCTTTCCAACCAGCCTGTCACCCTGCCGCGCAATCCAGGGGCAGGCCCGCAAAAAAGCCTGCACGCCAGGGCCGAAATTTTTTGGATGAATCAGCAGGCTTTCAAGGCTGAAATCATCGACAACGGTCGCTCCCCAGCGGCGTTTCGTTTCAAAAACACCGTCTGTAAGCAATGGGCGACTGCCGCAAAAATCGATCGTCCGGCAGCCCTCCTGGAAGGCATAACTCAACCTGAAGAAATAAAGTGCCGAGGTCGCACTGGAGTCAATCGCCTTGTCGGTGCCTCGAATACCCATGCAAAATGACTGCAGCGAATCACCGCTCCGGATCAATACCGCGCCGGCAATGATCTCCCGGTTGTGCGTTACCTGTAGCAACGCGCCTTTGCGGGCGAAACTCAGGAGTCGCTTTTCGGGCGCAAGGGCTGCCGTTTCCCCGAATCGCCGGCGAATGTACGGCACGTACATGGTCGAATAGAACTCGCGAATCGCCTTCGGATCCTGCGTGACCTTGTAGCCGAGTCCATGTTTTCGAATTTTTCGCATCTGTTCACCACGAACGGAACGGTGCAGTCCGGAAAAAAATTGGTCTGGTTGCTCCGGCAATTGCACTTCCTGACGGACCCACGATGGCACTTCCATGATGTTCAACGAATCATCGCAATCAATATCGTATGGCCATGGAACATCGATAACAACGACGTCGGCCTTGTGATACGAATCGCGCAATAGTGCAGACGCCTGCCAGATGTATTTTCTTCCAAGGTCTACGGCGGGTCGGTGACTTTCGAACACGGAGCGCAAGAGGAACGAAAGATTGCACTCGTTTCCAAAGTAGGTCATGGACAACGCCGCTGCGGATTTTTTCACCGTGCCGCTATAGGTCAGGACGCGCGAACGGAACCCCAGCAGCGACTTTGACTTGGTCGGGAGATCCGAGCGAAAAGTGGTCCATATCGAACGAATTTGCCGGGTTGTGTGCATCAATTCCGCCACAACCATACTGTTCCCGATTCCTGAGGCTGCTCGAGGCTGCCCAACAAATGGTCATCCAGCCGCGCCGGGCGGGAACGAAGTGGGGCGCTTGTGTGCGCCAACGTACAGACCTTCGTAGTCACCGGGCAGATGATCAACCCTGCAAGCGGCGACAGCTCAACAAATGAAAGCAAACAGGATCTCATATGGCTCCAGGACGAAACTGTATCCAAAAAAAGATCATCTCACTGTACCGTGCTACAAAACGCAAAGTGTCATGTAGGCCGACTGTAAGTTTTGATCATGAGATATTGATTGGTACACATCATAAGACTGGCACGGTATGGTTGAAAAAAATATTTCAACGCGCGTGCGGTGATTTCGGCTTGAGATTCTTTTCTGGCCAGCAAGGCCATAGACCATACGATCTGGATGTATACTTTCACGGTCACAGCAAATTCGATCTCGAGTCACTGGGAAAACCATACCGTGGTATTCACGTGATTCGTGATCCAAGGGACAGAATCGTTTCTGGCTGCTTCTATCATCAAAAATCCGACGAACCCTGGTTGCACGAAGAAAAGGCGGAATTCGGCGGTTCTACCTATCAACAGAAAATCAACAGTTTTTCGTCGGTAGAGGACAAACTTCTATTTGAAATGGAAAATTCAGGATCAAATGGAATTCGAGAAATGCTCGAGTGGAACTACAAGAACCATGACTTTATGGAAGTGAAGTACGAAGACCTCATCCGGGATTACGACCTGTCACAGTTTCACAGGATCTTCAGCTTCCTGCACGTTCCAGGATCCGCAATTCCGAGGTTTCTCGAAATTGCATACGATAACAGCTTGTTTTCCGGTAATGTCAGCAAATCCATGCACGTTCGATCGGGAACTACTGCCCAGTGGAAACAATATTTCTCGCCGAAGCTGAAATCCCGGTTCAGTGAGCTTTTCCCTAATGCATTGGCGGCCTTAGGGTACGAGCCAGACGACAGTTGGGCATCAGGAAGCTAACTCCATC
>CAYXKM010000254.1:0-6976 GCA_964465665.1 uncultured Woeseiaceae bacterium | reverse complement strand
ACGGTCAGTACGTGCGTGCGGAATTGTGCGTGATTGACAATTTCCGCCGCACCGATGGTACCGAGTATGGACTGCAGGATCGCGCGACTTTTGTCGCTGATTTCATTGCGGTCCGGCCTTTCGCTGTAGCTTTGCCCGACGTAAGCATCTTCGAATCGGTCGATGGCTTCGAGAGGTGCTTTCTGTGCGTAGCAGGCAAAGCGCCAGGCGCCGATAGACGAACCCACCAGGTGTACCGGGCCGCGAAGCCGCGGCAGCAGTCGTTCGATGATGACCCGGTCGATCTGGCTCAGTACCAGCCATTTGGCACCGCCTGAAGCACCGGCAATGGTGCCGATGCGCTCCGGCGAGAAGCCGCGTTTCCTGATGTCCGCGTACGCGGCCGGACCGGCCTTGAACTGGAGTCCCATTGTGTGCATTTGCCATAATGACCGGAATCCCGGAACTCCGGAGGATACTTGTGATCTGAATCACAGTGTACTATCTGGCCTTCGACGTTCATGCAGCGGATCGCTGCACACTACGAGAGTTCCGGCCAGTACCGCGGACGCCCCCACCACTGGCCGAAAACACATGAAGACCATCGTTCGGAAACTGCTGCTGCCGACCGTGCTGATCCTTGCCAGTCAGCAGGTTGCTGCGCACGGTGGCGGCGAAAAGCCGTTGTTCGTTTCGCCGGACGGGGTCGACACCGGGCTGTGCGACCAGCAACAGGCTCCGTGCCAGTCACTGGCGTATGCGCTGCGGGTTGCCGGCAAAGGCACTGAAATCCGTGTCGCTGCCGGAACCTACCCGGTCGACGATCCGGAAGACCTGTTCCATATCGTCAGCGGTGTCATGCAGGTAACCGGCGGCTACGAACGCAGCGAAAATTTCGCGCGCGCAGAATCCAGTGTATCGATACTCACCGGCGTGCCCGTCGAGTTCCGCGAATTGCTGAGAAGTCGTGGCTTTCATGTCATCGCCGATCGCAAGGGCATCGACAGCAGCAAAGCGGCCAAGGCACTGCAGTTGCTCGACCTGCACGAGAAAATGAAATCCAGCCTTCCGGCGTCACCATGCATCAGCGGTTCTGCCGGTGGCCTCGCCTGCGACTCGATCGATTTGCTGGCGCACATGGCATTTGAGGACATCAGTGCATCGCCGGGTGCAGCGAATGACGTGTGGGGATTTGTCGATCTCAATACCGGCCGCGAATACGTCATAGCCGGGTACAACATCGGCACGGCGGTCATCGACGTCACCGATCCGGAGTCGCCGAGGGAAGTCGGATTCATCGACGGTCAGAACGCAACGTGGCGGGACATCAAGGTATTGCAGACTTTCGATGCAACCGCGGATCGCTGGCACGCTTACGCTTATGTCACCACCGATGGCTCGACCGACGGGCTGTTTGTCATCGACCTGACGCGCCTTCCGCATGGCATCAGTCGCGCTCCCTACATCAGCGATTTTTTCAGTGCGCACAATGTGTATTCCGGCGGTGTTGATTTCAGTACGGGAATACCGCTCGGCACGGCAGATCCTTACCTGATCATTGCCGGATCGAGCATCAGCGGCGGCCAGTACCGCATGTACTCGCTCGCCAATCCGGCCTCGCCGGCGTTCGTCGGCGGTGCGTCATCCTCGAGTGACTACATGCACGACGGGGCATCGGTCGTGGTTACCGACAGCCGCAAGGACACGCAGTGCCCCAATGCGGGTGACTATTGCGAAGTCCTGCTCGACTTCAACGAAACCACAGTGGACCTGTGGGACATCACGGTTCCCGCAAGTCCTGCTCGACTGAGCCGTACACCCTACGCGAATTCCGGCTACACCCACTCCGGCTGGCCGAGCGAGGACGGCCGCTACGTGTTTGCGCACGACGAACTCGACGAGCAACGATCCGGCCTCGCAACGACGGTTCGCGTTTTCGACATAAGCAATCTCGCGGGGCCGTTACTGGCCGGCACATGGACCGGTACCACGAATGCGATCGACCACAACGGATTCGTACGCGGCAACCGCTATTACATGTCGAATTACAGCCGCGGACTGACCGTGCTCGACATTTCCAATCCGGCGTCCCCGGTCGCGATCGGGAACCTCGACACTTATCCTCCTTCCAACAGCACCATGTTTGTCGGCGCCTGGGGTGCGTATCCCTACTTGCCCAGCCGTATCGTTGCCATCAGCGATATCAACAGCGGCCTGTATCTCGCCACGGACCGGACTCTCGACGTTCCCCAGGGCAGTTTCAGTTTTACCAGGTCCTCTTACGCAGTCACCGAGGGCTCGCAATCGGCATTGACGGTACAACGTAACGGCGGTTCGAACGGCGCGGTAAGCGTTAATTACGAACTCGTACCCGCCACTGCATCGGCAAACGATTATGTAGTCGCAAGCGGCACATTGTCGTGGAATGCAGGCAATACGGCGAACCGGAACATCGAAGTTTCCGGCGTGAGCGACGGGCTGACCGAGGGGCTGGAACGGGTTTTCGTTCGGCTCGTGAACCCCTCCGGTGGTGCAACCTTGGGCAACGATGCAACGGCGAGTCTTTACATTAGCGATCCCGGAGCGGCTGCCGCGGTCGGATTTGCCGACCAAACGATTACAGTGACCGAGCGTGGATTCGGCACGGCCGTCGTCGTCCTGAAACGGAGCGGCAGTGCAATCAACGCGGCCAGCGTCGATTACGCGTTGAGCGGCGGCGACGCCGGACACCCTGCCGATTTCGATGGCGCCGCCAATGGCACGATCAACTGGGCACAAGGTGATGGCGGACCGAAATGGATCGAGTTTTCCATCGTCGATGACGGCAACAACGAAGACACCGAGTTTTTCGAATTGACGCTCGCCAATGCGAGCGGTGCAACGATCACGGGCCCTGCATCGGTACGAGTCAACATCGAGAATGGCACCGGGCTGAACCAGGCGCCGAACGCCGTGGCCGGTACCAGCCAGTCGGTGGCTGGCGGCGCCCGGGTGACACTGAACGGCAGCGCTTCGAATGACCCGAACGACGATGCATTGACTTTCGAGTGGCAGCAAACCGGGGGACCCGCGGTCACCTTGAGCGGCGCGACCTCCGCTGAGGCGCAGTTCACCGCGCCGTCCGTGCAATCGGACACGCTGCTGCAATTCCGGCTTGCCGTTCGCGATCCGGCGGGCTTGAGCGACGTGGCAAGCACCACGGTGACCATCCTGTCCGGCAACGGTTTCGGGCAAAGCGGTGGCGGCCGCTTGGGTGCATGGTGGCTCGTGCTGCTCGGTGTGCTGGTCTTGTTCCGCCGCCGCGCAAACCTTCGGCTGCTTTTCAGTCGAAAGGATGCCGCCGGATAATGGTCTGTTCCCGGTCCGGCCCGGTGGAAATGATGTCCAGCGGGACCGCGACCAGTTCTTCGATCCGCGCCAGGTAATCGAGTGCGTTTCGCGGCAGGTCGTCAAAACGCGTAATGCCGACGGTCGATTCGCTCCAGCCCGGCATTTCCTCGTAAATCGGCCGGCAGTCCGCGAACCGATCGACGATGACCGGCAGCCCGGCGATCGGCTCACCGTCAATTTCGTAGCCCACGCAGATCTTGATCGTTTCGAGTCCGTCGAGCACGTCGAGCTTGGTCATGCACAGGCCGGAAACGCTGCTGTTGATGATGGAGCGGCGCAACGCAACGGCATCGAACCAGCCGCAACGTCGCGGCCGGCCCGTGGTCGCGCCGAATTCAGCGCCGACGCTCGCGAGATGCGCGCCCTGATCATCGAACAGTTCGGTCGGAAACGGGCCGGCACCGACCCGGGTCGTGTACGCCTTGACGATGCCCAGTACAAAATCGAGGCTGGCCGGCCCGATACCGGTACCGGTGCTTGCCGCCGCCGCAACCGTGTTCGACGAGGTGACGTACGGATAGGTACCGTGATCGATGTCGAGAAATGCGCCCTGGGCACCTTCGAACAGGATGCTCTGACCGCTGCTGGCGAGATCGTGCAGTATCTGTGTGACATCGGCCGTAATCGGCGCAATCAGTTCCGCGGCACTCAAGGCCTCGTCCAGAGTCTGCGCAAAATCAATCGTGTCGGTCTTGAAATAATTCTTCAAAAGGAAATTGTGGTAGTCGAGGATTTCCCCGAGTTTGGCGGCAAACTGCTCGCGCACGAACAGATCGCATACCCGGACAGCACGCCTTGATACCTTGTCTTCGTATGCCGGCCCGATGCCGCGGCCGGTCGTTCCTATCGCAGCCGAACCGCGCGCTTTCTCGCGTGCGACATCGAGCGCGGCGTGCGATGGCAGGATCAGCGGGCAACCCGGACTGACTTTGAGCCGCTCGAACACCGGAACGCCGGTTTTGGTCAGGGTATCCGCTTCCCTGATCAGCGCTCCGAGGGACAACACGACGCCGTTGCCGATCAGGCAACTGACACCGTCGCGCAGGATGCCGGAAGGAATCAGGTGCAGCACGGTTTTCTTGCCGCCAATGACCAGCGTATGGCCGGCGTTGTGCCCGCCCTGGAAACGCACGACCGCCGCGGCCCGGTCCGTCAGCAGGTCAACAATCTTGCCCTTGCCCTCGTCACCCCATTGAGTACCGATAACGACTACATTTTTCCCCATTGAAATCGTTCCCGAATCTATTGCCGGACCAGAAACAGCGCGATGACGCCGATCATCATTACCGTAAGGCCTGTGCCACGCAGTTCGTTATCGCTCAGTTGCGCAATTCGGGCTACCGTCCTCCGGAAGAAATCCGGTCCGACAAAAGGGATCATGCCCTCGATGATCAGGTACAGGCAAAAGGCCGTCAGTATTTCCTGCCACATGGAATGCACTCAGTTTGCGAATTCGCGAGACTGAAATTGAAAAACCGGTATTGGATGAACGTCAGGGACTGCCGTCAGACTGGTTCAGATAGCGGAAGAACTCGTTCTCCGGATCGAGTACCAGGATGTCACCCGGACGGCCCATGGCTTTTTTATAGGCATCGATGCTCCGGTAGAACGCGTAGAACTCCGGGTCCTTGTTATACGCACTTGCATAAATCTCCGACGCCGTCGCGTCGCCTACACCGCGGATCATTTGGCTTTCACGGTAAGCGTCGGCAAGGATGATCGTGCGCTCCTTGTCCGCCGTCGAACGCATCAGTTCGGAAATTTCGCGTCCTTCGGCGCGGAGCTCGGCAGCAACGCGTGCCCGCTCCTCGCGCATCTGCAGATAAACGGAATTGCGCACCTCATCCGGGAACTCGACCTGCTTGACCCGCACGTCGATCAGTTCCACACCCAGGCCCTGCGCCGTATCCTTCGCTTTCGACAGCATGTCACGCATCAGCTCCGCGCGCTCCACGGAAATGGCTTCCTGCACGGATCGCTTGCCGAACTCGGTAACGATGGCGTTCTTGATGATCTCGGACAAGCGGTCGTTGGCCAGGGAAAGGTTGCCGCCGGTAGACGTGTAGAACTGCACGGCATCGATGATGCGCCACTTGACGAAGAAGTCGACCTGCAGAGCAGCCCGCTCCGCGGTGAAAATGCGTTCCGGCTTGTCCTCTATCGTGAGGATGCGCTTGGGAAATTTTCTGACGTTCTGCAGGATCGGGATTTTCACGTGCAACCCGGGCTCATGTTCGACCTGTACGACTTCACCGAATTGCAGTTTTATCGCCAGTTCGCGTTCATTGACCGTGAACAGCGACAGGCCCGCGATCACCACCAACAGGCCGCCGATGACAAGTATCCCGAACCTTCCGTTATTCATTGCCGGGTCCTCCTGTCGCGGTTCTCATCTATTACGACTTGCGAGTCGGTGGGAGCGCCGGGTGGCTGTGCATCGGCAGATCGGGTGGCGTCCTCGTTGCTCGAACTGCGCGGCTCCGCGCCGATCAGTTTGTCGAGCGGCAGGTAAATCAGGTTGCCGGTGCTCTTCGAGTCTATGAGCACTTTCGTGGAGTTCGCATACACCTCCTCTACGGCCTGCAGATACAACCGGTTTCGCGTCACCCGGGGGGCCCTCTGGTACTCGGCCAGTATCGCTTCGAAGCGGGCTGCCTCGCCTTCGGCATCGGCAATCACCCGATCGCGGTACGCTTCGGCGTCCTGCAGGATCCTTTCCCTTGCACCGCGGGCCCTGGGAATAATGTCTTTCGAATAGGTATCGGCCTCGAGCACGTATCGATCGCTGTCGTTGCGCGCTTTTTGCGTGTCATCGACGGCCGCCTGCACGGACTGAGGGTAATCGAGGTTCTCGAGACTTATGGACGTAATGGTAAAGCCGGACTGGTACCCGTCGAGCGTGTTCTGCAGAATTTGCTGGGTTCGCGGTGCGATCTGGTCCCGTTGCTCGGTAACCAGCACGTCGAGTGTGCTGGTACCGACGACTTCACGAAGAGCTCCTTCGGTAACGTCCTGCAAGGTCGACTCGGGGTCTTCGACTTCGAAACTGTACTTCACCGGATCACTGCGCCGGTACTGCACGACCATCTGGATGAACACGTACTGCTCATCGGCGGTCAGCATTTCGGTGCGGAAAGGAAAATTGTTCACAGCGTTCACATTGACTATGTCCACGGTCTCGATCGGGAACGGGAAGTGCCAATGCAACCCCGGCATGGTCGTAACGGAGTAAGCGCCAAAGCGCTGCACGATACCGCGCTCCGCCTCGTCGACCCGGTACAGGCCGGTCAAGGTCCAGGCAATGAGCATGAGGATGCCTACCACCAGCGGACCGAACGTTCCGCCGGAGGGTGCTTTCCGTCCGCCGCCGCCGCTGAGGATGCCGCTCAGCTTTCGCTGCCAGTTCTGTACGATCTTGTCGAGATCGTTCGGCGCGTCACCGGGTTTTTTCCACGGATTCTCGCCGTTTCCGGAATCGTTCCAGCCCATTGTGTCTTCCCGATATCCAAGTTTCTATGCCAGGTACTAAGCAATAGCAGGCTCGAAAGCCTGCGGTTTCTGTAAGATTTCCGCCGACAGAGCCTCGCGCTTCAGAAAGCGCCTGAAA
>CAYXKM010000253.1:0-8645 GCA_964465665.1 uncultured Woeseiaceae bacterium | reverse complement strand
GAGACGAATCCGGCTTCGAAGGCGGACGGGGCAAGGTAAACGCCGTGCCGCAGCATGCCATGAAAAAACTTCCGGAAGCGATCGACGTCCGACGCAGCAACCTGACGGAAATGGCGCACGGGCGCATCAGCTGAGAATACGAATCCGAACATCCCGCCAACGGCTTCGGTTGCAAAAGGAACGCCTGCCTGGTCCGCAGAAAGCTGCAATCCGTCGACGAGCTGCCGGGTCCTCATGGCCAGTGACTCGTAGAATCCCGGCTTTTCGATTGCGTTCAATGTTGCAAGTCCGGCCGCCATCGCAAGGGGGTTTCCCGACAGGGTGCCGGCCTGGTACACGGGGCCTTCGGGCGCCAGGTGCCGCATGATATCCGCGCGGCCACCGAAACAGGCTGCCGGCATTCCGCCGCCGACAATCTTGCCTAGGGTTGTGAGATCGGGCCGGATGCCGAATACTTCCTGGGCACCTCCCTTCGCGACACGAAACCCGGTCATGACTTCGTCGAAGATGAGCAGCGCACCGGACGAATTGCACTCGTCGCGCAGCGTTTCCAGAAAGCCCGCAAGAGGAGGCACGAGATTCATGTTTCCAGCGACGGGCTCCACGATTACGCACGCGATCTGGCCGCGGTAATGTCCAAACGCCTGCCTTACGGCATCGGCGTCGTTGTAATCCAGGGTGATGGTGTGTTCTGCCAGCACTGACGGCACGCCGGGCGAGGTTGGAATTCCCAACGTCAATGCGCCGGAGCCCGCCTTGATCAGCAACGAGTCGGAATGCCCGTGATAGCAGCCCTCGAACTTGATGATCTTGTCGCGTTTCGTAAACCCGCGCGCAAGTCGAATCGCGCTCATCGTCGCTTCGGTGCCGGAGCTGACCATGCGCAATTTGTCTATCGAGGGCATCAACTGACAGATCCTGGCGGCAAGCATCGTTTCGATGACCGTGGGTGCGCCGAAACTCAAGCCTCGCTCGGCCGCCTTTTTCACGGCATCGACCACATCCGGTTGCGCATGCCCGAGGATCATCGGTCCCCAGGACCCGACGTAGTCTATTAGTTGCCGGCCGTCCTCGGTGGTAAGTCGTGCACCGGATGCACTTTTTACAAATACAGGCTCTCCGCCGACGCCCTTGAACGCGCGGACCGGGGAATTCACGCCGCCGGCAATATATTGACTGGCCTGGTCAAAAAGGGACATGAGCATTCCTGGTAATGAGGTGCTGCATGCTACCGAAGCGCGACCACTCCGTGAAGGGTGCTTGCGGTGTGACTCAGGAGTTGACACGCGCCACTGTTCGGATATGTTTTGTCCATGAAAGCCTACATGTGCCTCATTTGTGGCTACCTCTACGACGAGGAACACGGAGATCCGGAGTCGGGGATCGAAGCCGGTACGCGCTGGGACGATGTGCCATTGTCATGGCGTTGCCCGGATTGCGGTGCTGGCAAGGAAGATTTCGAAATGATTGAAGTCTGAGTCTCACTCGGACTGTCGCAGTTGTCGTATGGCAATTCCTTTCTTCTGCAACAACGAGGGCAGGCCGTCGTCACCGACCAGGTGCATGGCGCCAACGATGATCAGGTAATCCTGCTGGTCATCGAGCAACGCAGTGATTTGTCCTGTCCAGTTTTCGTTTCGCCGCACCAGGATGGCCTGGTAGATCTCGGGGTATTTGCGGATATCCTGCAGCAAACCCGATTCGAGCTGTGCGCCGTCACCCCGTCGCCAGGAGTCGACCAACTCGTTCATCGCGGATTCGACGTCTTCGCCTTCGGCGAGCGTCTGCAGCAGCAGGTCCCGTTGCGCGGCAGCCGACAGTCCATCCAGCATCTCCAGTTGTTGCCGCTCCGTTTCGAGCCCGGCTATTGCCTTGCCGTCGTTTTCCGCGAGCTCTGCAAAATGCATTTCGACCCCGTTGGCCGGCGTGAAGCCGAGCCGTGTCAGCATCAGTACATCAATGGTTACCGCGGCCAACCAGGGTTCGGCCCCAACAAGCATCGCGAGTGGGATGTTGGCCTTTTCGGCCAGGCTTAAGGCTTCGGAATAGTCGCTTTCGCCCAGCAGGTCGCCGAGTCGGCGGCCGTCCCGAATCATTCCGAGTTCATTGACCATTGCCTGCGTGGCCACCGGATCGACCGTTGTCACATCCAGTTCCATGATCAGCGCATCGGCATTCTCGTAGGCGTCGTAAAAGGCCGCCGGCAGCGGATGATCGGAATCGCGCAACATGTGCACTGAACCAAGCAACCAGATTCGATTGCCGGCGCCGTCGATCTGCCACAATGGCAATGCATGTCCGGATGGTTGCGCAAGTGCAACCGGCAAAAGCCACAGGAACAGGCAACCAACCAGGACGGACAGATGAGACTCCCGCCCGCCCCGGGTTATCGATGTCGGAATTGCAATCATCAGTCAGTATTCAACCCAGATCAGTTTGCTGTCGACCGTTCCATCCGCGTGCAGTTCCAGGCGCCGATACGCCGGGGGATTGTCATCCAGCGAAAAATCGTCACTGTTTACCGAGAATTGCCGGCAGGTCGAGGGGGTGCCGATGATTCTCATGCCGGCATGTTCGCCCGAATAGGCCTGATGCACATGGCCGAAGATGGCAGCGCGAACCTTTCCGCTCGCCGCCAGCAGGTCGAGCAGCTCAACGCCATTCTTCAAACCGACGGAATCGAGCCAGCGGCTGCCGACCGGCAACGGCGGATGGTGCAGGCAGACCAGCACATGTCTGGCTTTCGTTGCAGCAAGCAATCCTGAAAGCCTCGCCAATTCGCCTTCTGCAACGTGTCCGCCGGCCTGACCTTCGATACAGCTGTCTAATCCGACGACCAGCCAGTCCTGAAATGTCGCGGCTTCGCAATAACGGAAACTCGGCGGCCGCAGCACTTCCTGCATCAGGCTCCGGACATCGTGGTTGCCCGGCACACAGTGCACCGGTATGTCAAACACCGCCATCATGTCGCGAACGCGAATATAGGCGCCGCGCGTATCGTCCTGGATCAGGTCGCCGGTCAGCGCGACCAGGTCGGCGGGCCACGCCTCCGCGGTTATGTGATCGAGTACTGCCTGAAGCGTCAGGCGCGTGTTGGTACCGCGCAGACTGCCGTCAGACTCGGCAAACAGATGCGGGTCTGTGACTTGCAGAACCCGGACCGGGTCAGGCGATTTGTGAATGGGCTTGAACTCGCTAACGGCGCGGCCGTGCCGCGAAATCAGATTCGGTACACGCAAATGTCCAGTCAAGCATAACGCAAGGCGCCAGCCCCAGCCGACGAACGCACCGTCAATCCTGTCCAGCGACGGCTAGTACCGGTAGTGCTCCGATTTGAACGGCCCGGTCTTGCTGACACCAACGTAGCCGGCCTGTTCGTCTGTGAGCTCGGTCAAATTCGCGCCGATCCGGTCGAGGTGCAGTCGTGCCACTTTCTCATCCAGGTGTTTCGGCAATACGTATACTTTTTTCGCGTACTTATCGGCGTTCTGCCACAGTTCTATCTGTGCGAGGACCTGGTTGGAAAAGGAATTGGACATCACAAAACTGGGATGACCGGTACCGCAACCGAGGTTGACCAGCCGTCCTTCCGCCAGCAGGATCAGCCGCTTGCCGTCGGGAAAAATAATGTGATCAACCTGCGGCTTGATGTTTTCCCATTTGTAGCGCTTCAGGTAAGCAACATCGATTTCGTTGTCGAAGTGCCCGATGTTGCAGACTATCGCCTGATTTCGCATGCGCTCCATCTGCGGCCCGGTCACAACGTGATAGTTGCCGGTCGCCGTCACGACGATGTCGACCTTGTCGCAGACTTCTTCCAGTCTGACGACCCGGTAACCTTCCATTGCCGCCTGCAATGCACAGATCGGATCGATTTCCGTGACCCACACGGTCGCTCCGAGTCCGCGCAAAGACTGCGCGCAGCCCTTGCCGACGTCGCCGTAACCGCAGACCACGGCAACCTTTCCCGCGATCATCACGTCAGTTGCACGCTTGATGCCGTCGACCAGCGATTCACGGCAGCCATAGAGATTGTCAAATTTCGACTTGGTCACCGAATCGTTGACGTTGAACGCCGGGCACATCAGGGTGCCGTTCTTCTGCATGTCGTAAAGTCGTTTCACACCGGTCGTGGTTTCCTCGGAGAGGCCGCGGACGTTCTTCATGATCTCGGGGTACTTCTGGTGCAACAGCAGGGTCAGGTCTCCGCCGTCGTCCAGGATCATGTTGGGACGCCAACCGTCCGGTCCCCTGATCGTCTGTTCCACGCACCACCAGTACTCTTCTTCGGATTCCCCTTTCCAGGCGAACACCGGGACGCCACTGGCAGCGATGGCGGCAGCAGCGTGGTCCTGTGTCGAAAAAATGTTGCAGGAGGACCAGCGAATCTCCGCGCCCAGCTCGGCAAGTGTCTCGATCAGGACCGCTGTCTGGATGGTCATGTGCAGGCACCCGGTCAGTCGCACGCCCTTCAGCGGCTTCTGTTTGCCGAATTCGTCGCGCAAGGCCATCAATCCGGGCATCTCGGTTTCCGCGATGGCGATTTCCTTGCGTCCCCATTCGGCGAGCTTGATGTCGGCGACTTTGTAGTCGTGCTTCGGCAGGGCAATGGCTTCTCTGCTCATAAGGGTCTCCAGTGTTCCCGGGTTCAGGCTGCGGCCGCGCCGCGCAAGGCATCGGCCTTGTCGGTACGCTCCCAGCTCAGGTCAAGGTCGTCGCGGCCAAAATGTCCGTACGCGGCGGTCGGTCTGTAAATGGGCCGGATCAGGTCCAGCATCCTCAGGATACCGTACGGACGTAAATCGAAGTTCTCCCGTATGAGTTGAATCAGCCGTTCGTCGCTGATCTTGCCGGTTCCGAAGGTCTGCACGCTGATGGACGTGGGTTCCGCCACGCCGATCGCGTACGACACCTGGATTTCGCAGCGATCCGCAAGGCCTGCCGCGACAACGTTCTTGGCCACGTAGCGGCAGGCGTACGCTGCGGACCGATCGACTTTCGACGGATCTTTGCCGGAGAATGCGCCGCCGCCATGTCGGGCTGAACCGCCGTAAGTATCGACAATGATCTTGCGCCCGGTGAGCCCGCAGTCACCCATCGGGCCGCCGATTTCGAAACGGCCGGTCGGATTGATGTGATAACGGGTTTTCTTATTGACCCACTTCGAGGGCAGCACCGGCTT
Organism: uncultured Woeseiaceae bacterium; assembly: GCA_964465665.1. Classification (GTDB taxonomy): domain Bacteria; phylum Pseudomonadota; class Gammaproteobacteria; order Steroidobacterales; family Woeseiaceae; genus JAKEGN01. The sequence continues at coordinate 3,463 of CAYXKM010000253.1, read as the reverse complement.
GATGATTTCCTCCATGATGCCTTCGCGAAGCTCCGAGAGTTTCACATTCGGCCGGTGCTGCGACGACAGCACCACTGCGTCGATTCCAACCGGCTTGTGATCCTCATAAACAAAGGTCACTTGGCTTTTCGCGTCCGGACGCAACCACGGCAGCTTGCCGTTCTTGCGAACCTCCGCCTGGCGGCGCACCAGCCGATGCGCAAAGGTGATCGGCGCCGGCATGAGCACCTCGGTTTCCCGCGTTGCAAAGCCGAACATCAGCCCCTGGTCTCCGGCGCCCTGATTCTCCGGGTCACCGCGATCGACACCCTGTGCAATATCCGGCGACTGCTTGCCAAGGGCGTTGAGTACCGCACAGGAGGCGCCATCGAAGCCCATGCTGGAGTCGTTGTAGCCGATCTCGAGCACCGTACGGCGGGCAATTTCCTCTATATCGACCCAGGCCTTGGTCGTGACTTCACCGGCAACCAGGACCATGCCGGTTTTCACCAGGGTTTCGCAGGCGACTCTTGCCCGCGCATCCTGACCGAGGATCGCGTCGAGTACCGCGTCTGAAATCTGGTCTGCAATTTTGTCGGGGTGGCCTTCGGAAACCGACTCCGAAGTGAAAAGATAAGAATGGCTCATGTGATGGCTAGTCTGATTCCCGTCAACGCGCGATTGTAGCCCATCCCGACAGTCCGGCACCAACTGCAGACTGTAACGAATGGTTTCAGCCCGGCGTCACGGTCCTGTCAGCCCGCACAGTGCCCCGTGCGAGCAGAGCGTTGCTTGCGACACCGGGTGTAAAAAGAGAGAATGCGCGAGCGCGGGGAGCCCGGCTTCCGGCGTAAATCCATAAAAAATCCTTAACATAAATGCCGGGAACCTGCGCATGGGTTCCCTGAATCAAAGACACATGCCATCAACTACCAGCCGTACACATGTTGCGGGGCGGCCCGCCCGGCAATACCTGGCGAATGCCATACGAGCACTCAGCATGGACGCGGTGCAGGCGGCCAATTCTGGCCACCCCGGCATGCCGATGGGCATGGCGGACATTGCCGAAGTGCTGTGGAACGACTATCTGAAGCACAATCCGGGCCACCCGCAGTGGTTCGACCGGGATCGCTTCGTACTCTCGAACGGTCACGGCTCGATGTTGCTGTACAGCGTGTTGCATCTCACCGGATATCCATTGTCGATCGACGAGATCCGGAATTTCCGCCAGCTCGGTTCTCGTACTGCCGGGCACCCGGAACGCGAACCGGCGCTGTCAATCGAAACGACCACCGGACCGCTGGGGCAGGGCATCAGCAATGCCGTCGGCATGGCGCTTGCAGAGAAAATGCTGGCCGCGACTTTCAACCGGCCCGGCTTCGATGTCATCGATCATCGGACCTGGGTATTCCTTGGCGACGGCTGCCTGATGGAGGGCATCTCGCATGAGGCGTGCTCAATCGCCGGAACCCTGAAACTGGGAAAGTTGATCTGTTTCTATGACGATAACAACATTTCGATCGACGGCGAGGTCGGCGGATGGTTCACGGATGACACGCCTGCACGATTCCGGGCGTATGGCTGGCAAGTGGTTCCCGATGTGGATGGCCATGACAGCACAGCAGTTGCAACAGCCATCGATGCGGCGCTCGCGGATCGCGGGCGACCCACACTGATTTGCTGCAAGACGGTGATCGGGTTCGGTGCGCCGAACAAACAGGGCTCCGCGAGTACGCACGGTGCGCCGCTCGGCAAGGACGAGGTTGCCGCAAGCCGAAAGTCGCTTGGCTGGGACTGGCCGCCGTTCGAGGTTCCAAGAGATATCCTTGCAGCCTGGGATGCGCGGGAAAAAGGTGCGGTCGCCGAGAGTGCCTGGAATCGACTTTTCGCCGCTTATCAGAAAGCTCACCCGGATCTGGCCCGCGAGCTGCAGCGACGCATGGACAGGAAATTACCACCAGACTGGGAGACTGTCGCAACGGCGGCCATTCGCAAAATCGATGCGGCTGGCGCAACCATGGCAACCCGCAAAGCCTCGCAGGTGTCGCTCAACGCTTTTGCACCCGCATTGCCCGAGTTGGTCGGCGGTTCGGCAGACCTGACCGGTTCGAATCTTACCCGCCACGACGGTTCGATAGATATCTCGGGTAACGATGCCTCGGGCAACTATGTTTATTTTGGCGTGCGCGAATTCGGCATGTCGGCAATCTGCAGTGGTCTTGGCCTGCACGGCGGAATCATTCCGTACTCGGGCACGTTCCTGACGTTTTCCGACTACGCGCGCAATGCGCTGCGCATGGCGGCGCTGATGAAATTGCAGAACATATTCGTGTATACGCACGATTCCATCGGCCTCGGCGAAGACGGACCGACACACCAGCCGGTCGAGCATGTCGCCAGCCTGCGCATCATGCCCAATATGCGTGTCTGGCGTCCCTGCGACAGCGTCGAAACCGCCGTCGCGTGGCGCGATGCCATCGAAAGAAGCGACGGACCGACGAGCCTTGTGCTGACCCGGCAGAACGTGCCTCACCAGGCACGCAGTGAGCAACAGATAACGGATATTCGCCGCGGGGGTTACGTACTCAGAGATTGCAGCGGCCTGCCGCAGCTCTTGTTGATCGCGACCGGGTCCGAGGTGGCGCTGGCGATCGATGCTGCGAACAGGCTCGAAGCCGACGGTGTTGCGGTTCGTGTCGTTTCGTTGCCGTGTACGGATCTCTTCGATGCTCAGCCGGGTGATTACAGACAACGGGTATTGCCACGTGAAGTGACGCCGCGAGTGGTGATCGAGGCTGGCGTGAGCTCATGCTGGTGGCGGTTTGCCGGCCCACAAGGTCGTGTCATCGGGCTCGACCGGTTCGGCGAATCGGCGCCGGCGGAACAGCTATTCGAGCACTTCGGGTTTTCGGCAGCCAACGTGGTCAACGTGGCGCGGGAAGTGCTGGCGGTCGGATAATCAGTGGCTGGCGGGAAATCGCCGGCGAACGACTTTTCGGGAGAATGCAATGACGATCAGGATTGGAATCAATGGCTATGGCAGGATCGGCCGAAATGTACTTCGGGCGCTGTACGAAGGCGACAAGCGAAAACAGATCGAGATTGTCGCAGTCAATGACCTTGGCGACAGCAAGACGAATGCGCACCTGACGCGGCGGGATACCGCGCACGGGCCGTTTCCGGGCACGGTCGTCGTCGATGGCGACAGCATGATCGTCAATGGCGACCGGATTCGGGTCCTGGCTCAGCGGGATCCGTCAAAGCTTCCGTGGGGCGAACTCGGCGTAGACCTGGTGCTCGAATCAACCGGGTTTTTTGCCTCGAAGGAAAAGGCATCCGCACATCTCAAGGGCGGCGCAAAGAAAGTCATCATTTCCGCCCCGGCCGGCAATGAGGTGGACGCTACCATTGTTTTCGGCGTCAATCACAAGATCCTCACGTCAAAGCATGCGATCATCTCGAACGCATCGTGCACCACCAACTG
>CAYXKM010000252.1:0-3984 GCA_964465665.1 uncultured Woeseiaceae bacterium | reverse complement strand
CACATTCAGGATGAAATTGGTTTGGCGGCAGAGAAAAGCGGGGGTCTGCAGGACATCCACGACCGAGGCGACCTCAGCCATTGGCGTATCCTCATGCACGTCGGTCAGTACCGGGACATTCAACTGTTTTCGCACTTCCTGAAGGATTCTGAGGCCCTCCTCCATGCCCGGTCCGCGATAGCCCGATCGAGAGCTGCGATTGGCCTTGTCGAACGACGACTTGTAGATAAACGGTATGCCGAGTTTCTTGCAGGTCTGCTGCAAAAAGCCGGCCGTGTCGATGGTCATTGCCTCGCTTTCCACGACGCAGGTGCCGGCGATGAGGAAATACGGCTTCAGCGCGCCGACTTCAAAACCGCACAGATTCATGCCCGCGCTGCCTTCGGTAACTTGCTGCTGTGATGGAGCCGTGCCGCCATGACGAAGCCGGCAAACAGCGGATGTCCGTCGCGCGGATTGGAGGTGAATTCCGGATGGAACTGGCTAGCGACGTACCAGGGATGCCCGGTGAGCTCCGTGACCTCGACGAGGTTGTCCACCGACAATCCGGAAAACACCAGCCCGGCTTTCTCGAGTACATCGCGATAATTGTTGTTGACTTCATATCGATGCCGATGCCGCTCGAAGATTTCATTGCGACCGTACACGGTTGCCGCCAGAGTTCCCGGTTTCAGCAGCACTTTCTGCGCGCCGAGCCGCATGGTGCCGCCGAGATCCGACTGCTCGTTGCGGCGTTGGGTATCGCCGGCCAGTGTCTGCCACTCGGTAATGAGCGCAACAACCGGGTACGGAGTCGCCCTCTCGAACTCTGTGCTGTGCGCACCTTTCAGGCCCGCAAGGTTTCGTGCTGCTTCGATGACAGCAAGCTGCATGCCGAGGCAGATTCCGAGATACGGCACCTTGTTTTCGCGCGCGTATTGCACCGCCCTGATCTTGCCCTCGATGCCACGATCACCGAACCCTCCGGGGACCACGATGCCGTCCATGCCGCGCAGACAGTTGACTCCGTTCTGCTCGATCTGCTGTGACTCGAAATAATGAATATTGACCCGCGTGCGTGTATGTATGCCGCCGTGCAACAATGCCTCGCTGAGCGAAATGTAGGAGTCCCTGAGGTCAACGTATTTGCCAACCATGGCCACGTTGACTTCGCCGTCCGGATTCTGCTTTGCCAGAACCACTGCATCCCATTCGCTGAGGTCCGCCGGCGGTAGCTCCATGTGCAGCTGGCGCACCACGATGTCGTCGAGACCCTGCTCCTGCATCAGCCTGGGTATTTTGTACAGGTCATCGACATCGATCGCCGATATGACGGCCTTCTCCTGCACGTTGGTAAACAAAGCGATTTTGCGTCGTTGTTCCTGCGGCAGAGCTTTCTCCGATCGGCATACGAGAATATCCGGCTGAATGCCGATCGACCGCAGTTCCTTGACCGAATGCTGTGTCGGTTTGGTTTTGATTTCTGCCGAGGTCGCGATGTACGGCACCAGCGTCAGGTGTACGTAAACGACCCGGTCATGGCCCATTTCGACGCCCATCTGGCGGATGGCCTCGAGAAAGGGCAGCGATTCGATGTCGCCGACCGTACCGCCGATTTCCACCAGGCAAATGTCGGCATCACCCGCACCGCGCCTGACGCTTTCCTTGATTTCGTCGGTGATGTGCGGAATGACCTGGACCGTCGCGCCCAGGTAATCACCGCGTCGTTCCTTGCCGATGACAGTTTCGTAGATACGACCGGTAGTGAAGTTGCTGTTGCGTCCGGTGGTGGTCCTGACAAAGCGTTCGTAATGTCCGAGGTCGAGATCCGTCTCCGTGCCGTCCGCGGTGACGAATACTTCACCGTGCTGAAATGGACTCATGGTCCCGGGGTCCACGTTGATGTACGGATCGAGCTTGATCATGCTGATTTTGAGCCCGCGCGCCTCCAGTATTGCGCCGAGGCACGCGGAAGTTATTCCCTTGCCCAGAGACGACACCACACCGCCAGTGATGAATACATAAGATGTCATTTACAAGCCCTGTGAAGTCAGGTGCCGGGAAACAATAAAGGGTCAGAGCAAAACGCAGACACCTTTTTGAGGAAACGGTGTCGCGCTTGTTCCGACCCTTGCAGATCCTCCAGATGGAGGCCCTGTTAAAGAACCCGTCGGTCAATGAAAGACGGTGTTACAAGTTATCAGATCGACGCTGGCATCACAATGCGCATTGCCTGCGCGCCTGCACCTCAAAAGAGCGCCGGGCGGTCGATCCAGTGCACCGAATAACCGCCCTCGCCCAGGAATTCCGCAGCCACCCAAAGGTCTGCGACGGCCACCAGGCGGCCCGCTGAATACAACATTGGAATTCGTTCGCGCATCCACGGCACTACGCCCCTATCCTGCAGCAGGTTCTTGAGTTTGTGCCTGTGCGGCTGGCCCGGTAGCGCGATTTCCTCGCCGCCTTTGCGATAACGGACCTCGAGACCCTGTGCGGCAACGGAGCGATCGATCCCGACCCCATCGGCCAATTGCAGGACGAGACTTCCCTGACCGACGCCGAGATCGAGGGCATGCTCCGGACTCAGCCGGGTCACTGGATCCTTCGGTACCTCGGCCAAGGGTGTGAGTATGTACAAGTGATCGCGATACCTGCGAATTTCGGCGCCATCCCAGGCCACGAGCGGCTGGGCGTCGGATCTAGCGGGAATCAGTTCATGCACTGCCTGGTACAGGCGTGTCGCCGGCGGCGCCGGCAAGCCGACGCGTCGCACGGCCTGCCGGATCAGGTTCCGCTGGCGCGCGCGGGACAGGAGAGACAAGGCGCGAATGTCGAGGCGATCTGCGGCAGGCGACGCTGCAATGTCGATATCGGCAAGCTCGGCCAGCAATTCGCTGGCCTCGGCAGCCAGATCGGCACTCTGCCGGAGGCGCGTTGCAACCGCGGGCCAGCGCGCGGCGAGTACGGGCAAGATTTTCTGTCTCAGGAAATTGCGGTCAAAGGTCGTGTCCGTATTTGACGGATCGTCAATCCAGCTCAGGCAATGCCGATCGGCATAGGCGCGGATAGTCGCACCAGAAATGCCAAGCATCGGTCGCACCAGGTATCCCGGTCCGAATTCCCGTACCGGCGCAATACCGGCGATGCCGGTCAGTCCGCTGCCGCGCAACAAATTGAGCAGCAAGGTCTCTGCCTGGTCGTTCTCATGGTGAGCGCTGATCAGCCAGTCGTTCTGCTGCAGCAGGCCGCCAAGTATCGCGTAACGCGCGTCGCGCGCCGCTGCTTCCGGGCCGCCCGGGTCACTTCGGCTTACGTGCGCCTTGCGGGAAAAGTACTCAATGCCGAGGCTCTGTGCGACGGCACGACATTGCGTATCCCAGGCTGCTGAATCCGCATGCAGTCCGTGATCGACGTGGACGGCCACGAGCGGCACTTTGCACAGCGCCTTGGCGGATGCAAGAGCATGCAGCAGGACCGTAGAATCGATCCCGCCACTGAATGCAACGACGAATCTGCCCGGCTTGCCGGCAACCGACTCGAATTCGACCAGGCGATCGTGCAGGTTTCGCGCATCAAGACTCATGACACAACCGTTGTTGACTGACGGGGAAGCATGCGCCGCGTCTGATATTGCAGATATTGCAAACTGCGCGATGACCGGATCAGCCTTCCTTGAACTGCCCGAATGCAGCGATCCGGCGCCGACGTTGCTCGAGCAACTGCTCGATGTCGAGCCTGTCGACGTCCGCAAGGTACTTGATGATGGCATTTCGTATGACTTCTGCGGCTGCTTCCGGATCCCGGTGCGCTGCGCCAAGCGGTTCCGGCAGCACGGCGTCGACCAGGCCGAACTCGTTCAGGCTCTGCGCCGTAATTCGCATCGCCTCGGCGGCTTCTTCCGCCTTTTCCGCGCTCTTCCAGAGAATTGATGCGCAGCCCTCGGGCGAAATCACGGAATACACACTGTATTGAAGCATCAGCAATCGATCGCCGACGCCGATGGCC
>CAYXKM010000251.1:0-5825 GCA_964465665.1 uncultured Woeseiaceae bacterium | reverse complement strand
AGCAATTTCCCATGATCGGCTCGATAAGGAACGCACCGATCTTGTCACCGTGCTTTCGGAAAACCTCCTCGATGGCATTGGCGTCGTTGAGCGGCGCGGAATGGAACAGACGGCGCGTAATCGCGGGTACACCTTCGCTGTAGGCCAGCACTTCCGGTTCGCCGTCCGCAGGTTCCCATTCTTCTACGTCGGCATACCACAGCACTTCGTTGAAAACACCGTGATAACCGCCTTCGAGCACGATATGTCCGTCCTTGCCGGTGTAGGCACGGGCAACGCGCAGAGCCGCCATGACGGCTTCTGTGCCAGAGTTCGAGAATCGCACGAGTTCTGCAGCCGGGACCATTTTGCTGATACGGGATGCGACTTCGTATTCGAGTTCGGTGGCAAGCGCAAATACCCCGCCGATCTCCATTCCGGCGCGAGCCGCTTCATCGACACGCGGATCGGCGTAACCGAGGATCGCCGGACCGTACGCCAGGCGATAGTCGATGTATTCGTTGTCATCCATGTCCCACAAACGCGCGCCCTTGCCGCGTTTCGCATAGATAGTCTTCTCGTCGCCCCAGTATCGGAAATTCGACGACACGCCGAGCGGCAGTTTGGTAACAGCCTTCCGAAAATGCTGGTTGGACTTCGTAAGGGATCGCATAAATCCTCCATACAGCGTTATAGCTGTGTATTCTGCCATGGAGGCATACATCGGGGCCAGAAAATGAATGAGTATTCATTCAAATTGTGGCAGGATTCAGGCCTTCCGGCCTCGTTCCGGGCCTGCCCCGGCCACTAGGCGGCCCGGGTTTGCGCAATTACACTGTGAAACCCGCGTCAGGATTGACTTATGGCCGCAATTGCCAACAAAAGCGCGCGCCGCACTGCAACAAAGGAAGAGCGCCGCATACAACTGATTGAAGCGACAGTGAAATGCATTGCCCGCAAGGGCATCGGCAGTACCACTCTGGGTGATGTCGCGCAGGAAGCCGGCTTGTCGCAGGGCATAGTGAACCTGCATTTCAACAGCAAGGAGAACCTGTTGAATGAAACGCTGCAGTTCATCGCCGAGGACTACAAGACACAATTCAACACGACACTCGAGAAAGCCGGGGCCGAAGCCGCCGAAAAGCTGCTGGCGCTGATGGAAATGGATCTGAAACCGTCTATTTGTGACCGGCAAAAGCTGGCTGTGTGGTTTGCATTCTGGGGAGAGGTCAAATCTGTCCCGACTTACCAGAAAGTCTGCGATGCCTATGACAGTGTCTATGACTCTGTTATCAACGGGCTGTGCGAAAAAATCATAAAGGAAGGAAATTATCGCCAGGTGAAGGCAGCAACGGTCACCGACGCGCTGCAGTCGATGACTGACGGGTTGTGGTTGTCCTGCCTGGTCAGCCCGAAAACTTTCGATCGTGACGAAGCCATGGACGCCGTTTACAGTTATCTCCGCGCCACATTTCCCGATCACTATGAATAATCATTGAAAGATCGAACCCGAGGATTGCGATTGAAAATTGAACTGAGTGACAGCGCTCTCGCCTGGCAAAAGAAAGCTCGCCAATATGCGGACGAGTATTTGCAGCCGCATGAAGTCGAGGCGGAACTGAACGGCGGCGTACTGCCCGACCAGATAAGCAAGCGCAACAAGAAGCGTGCGCTGGAACTCGGTTTTTCGGCAATGGATGTTCCGAAATCGCACGGTGGCCTGGAACTGCCGCTGGTAGACCAGGTCGCGGTCTGGGAACAGCTCGGCCGAGTTACCAATGCGCTGTCCTGGTGCTTTGCCGAACCGCAGAGCTGGATGTTCGAAGCCTGCAGCAAGTCACAAATAGAGAAGTTTGTGTTGCCGATGATGCACGGCAAACGCAAGGACTGTTATGCGATAACAGAAGCCGGACCAGGCTCGGATGTCGCCGGACTCGATGCCACCGCAGAACGCGACGGTAACGACTACCTGCTGAACGGCGAAAAGTGGTACGTGACCAGTGCAAACCTCGCCGACTTTTTCTGGTTCCAGGCGAAAGTGCTCGGGGAAGACGAGGACGCGCTGTTCCTGGTCGACCAGGGTACTGCCGGAATCGAGATGACCGCCTCTCCTTTGTTCAGTCACACTTACGCGGCGCACCACCCGACCTATCGATTCAGGAACGTGCGCATCCCTGTCGACCGGCGCGTCGGCAGACCGGGTGACGGCATGGCCTATACACACAGCTGGTTTCGCCACGAACGCCTGATGATCGGCGCGCGCTGCTGCGGCGCCGCTGCGCGGCTGATTGAAGATGCGTTGGAATTTGCGCAGGGGCGTATTGTCGATGGCTTGCCGCTCAGCGAAAAGCAGGCGATCCAGTTCATGCTGGCGGACAGCGCAACGGAGCTGTGGGCGTCACGCCTGATGACCTACGAAGCAGCCGCCGCTGCTGACCGTGGCGAGGACCTGAAAGCGATCCACAATCGCTGTTCGATGGTCAAACTGTATGTATCCGAAATGGCGAATCGCGTCGCGGACCGTGCCGTGCAGATCTTCGGCGGTCGAGGGTACATGCGGGAGAATGTTGCCGAGCGTTTTTTCCGCGAGCTTCGCGTCGACCGCATCTGGGAAGGCACCAGCGAAATCCAGCGCGTGATCGTTGCCAGGAGTCTGCTGAAGCGCGGGCTGGACAAGATGTAGGAGCCCAATCCGCCCTTCCAGCTCGGGACTAACAGATAGGTTGACGCGGATTGATCTTTAGTAAATAGCTTGTCAAAGCTGACACTTGGTTTGCAGGCGACCTCGTATGGCGGGCAGCAATTGTCTTGTACGGCTATGAGTGGTCAAATCGAAGCAGCGTGAATCAGAAAACCATAATTGGCATTCCCGGCGGAACATTATTGCTATGCCTTGCTGCCTGCTCCACCGACAAGACGGCGGAAACGGCAAGCAGCGCGCGTGTGGTGAATGTCTACAACTGGGCTGATTACATAGCGCCGGACACGATAGACAAATTCGAGGCCGAGTACGGCATCAAGGTCAACTACGACATCTACGATTCTTCGGAAGTCATCGACGTAAAAATGCTCGCCGGCAACAGCGGCTACGATGTGGTCGTGCACAGCAGCCAGTTTTCCTCGCGCCTCACACCCATCGGTATCTACGAGAAGCTTGATTATTCGCGCATACCCAATGTCCGGCATCTCGACGCGGAGATCATCGCGAAGACCGATTCGTACGAGAAAACGGTCGGATATTCAATGCCATACCATTGGGGAACGACCGGTTATGCGTGGAATGTCCAGATGGTCCGCGAACGCCTGCCGGATCACCCCATGGACAGCGCCGATGTCCTGTTCGACCCCGCAGTGATTTCCAGACTTGCGGACTGCGGCGTGAGCTTCCTGGACGGGCCCACCGACCTCATTCCTACGGTCCTCGCCTATCTCGGTCGCAACCCCAATGCTGTGGACGACGAAAACCTGGCAGCCGCCGAAAAAGCGCTGACAGCCGTGCGGCCCTATGTGCGCTACTTCAGCAACCAGAAAATGATGGTCGACCTGCCTAACAAGGAAGTCTGTGTCGCGATGAGCTGGTCCGGCGATTATATCCAGGCGTCGCGTCGAGCGAAGGAAGCCAACATCGATATCGAGCTTCGATACACGATGCCGAAAGAGGGTTCCGGATTGTGGGTCGACGGGGTTTACATGCCTGCCGATGCACCGCACAAGGACAACGCCTACCTGTTCATTAATTTCCTGTCGCGGCCGGATATCGCCGCCGACATTGCGAACACGGTTTTCTATGCCAATTCGAACAAGTCCGCGCGCGAATTCATGTTGCCTGAGCTGCTGAACGATCCGGCGATTTACCCGACTGAAGTAGGCTGGAAACTCTTGTTCCCCATCCAGACAGTAGACCCGAAAAGAGAACGCCCTCGCACACGAGTCTTCGCGCGCGTGAAAAGCGGCATCTGACCCCCGACAGACCTGAGAAAAACAACAAAATGGCAGGAAACAGCGGCACTCCCTTCATCGAGATTCAGAATGTCAGCAAGTATTTTGGCGATTTCGCGGCCGTTGACGCCGTCAGCCTGGCGATTCGCAAGGGAGAATTGTTCTCGATACTCGGTGGTTCCGGCTGTGGCAAAACCACGCTGCTGCGCATGCTGGCCGGTTTTGAGACGCCGACGACCGGTCGCATTCTGATTGACGGCGTCGACGTCACCGAGATGCCGCCTTACGAAAGACCGGTCAACATGATGTTCCAGTCGTATGCAATCTTCCCGCACATGACGGTGGAAAGGAACGTTGCGTATGGCCTGGAGAAAGAAGGCGTGCCGCGTGACGAGATCAAACGTCGCGTTGCCGAGATGCTGAATCTCGTGCAACTCGGCACATTTGCTGCGCGGAAACCACGGCAGTTGTCCGGCGGACAGCAGCAACGGGTCGCACTGGCCCGCGCCCTGGTGAAGAGACCGAAGGTATTGCTACTCGACGAACCGCTGGCAGCGCTGGACAAGAAATTGCGCGGACAAACGCAATTCGAGCTCATGACGATCCAGGACAAGCTCGGCATAACATTCGTGGTCGTCACTCACGACCAGGAGGAAGCCATGATCCTGTCCAGCCGGATTGCCGTGATGGACAAGGGACGCCTGATACAGGTCGGCGCGCCAAAAGAGATTTATGAGTACCCGAACAGCCGCTTCGTCGCCGACTTCATCGGCACCATCAATATGTTCGAAGGAACCGTCGTCGACGCCGACAGTGATCGCGTCAGGGTGAATTGCAAGGAGGCGGGCGGCGAACTCGTGGCACTTTCCGATGCGCCGCCCGCGGTCGGGTCCGCGGTTTGCGTCGCCGTTCGCCCGGAAAAAATATTCATCAGCCAGAACGAGCCGGAAAATTCCGATGACACCCGCCTGGCCGGGGTAGTCGAGGACCTGGGATACTTCGGCAACCTGTCGCTTTATCGAATTCGCCTTGCCAGCGGCCGTATCGTGCAGGTCAGCGCACAGAATCGCCGCCGTTCCGCGGAGCGGTTTCTCGAGTGGGACGACAAGGTGTTCATTTCCTGGCGCCCGCGCAGCGCCGTGCTGCTGACGGACTGAGTGACCGACGTGAATGCACCGGCCGGATTCCGCCGCGACATGCTTTGGCAACGGTTCACGATCGCCATACCCTACCTCTGGCTGCTGGTATTTTTCCTGGCACCGTTCGCCATCATCCTGAAAATCAGCCTGGCCGACCCGATTATCGCGCAGCCGCCGTTCACTTCGTTTTTCGATGACGACGGCGGCGTCGCCGCGACCGCGGACAATTACACGTTCCTCCTAACCGACAAATTGTACGCAATTACTTACCTCAAATCGGTGGGCATGGCGACAATTGCTACGCTGCTGTGCCTTGCGCTCGGATTTCCAATGGCCTACGGCATCGCGCGCGCGGACGAGAGGACGCGCAACCTGTTGTTGCTGCTGATCGTGCTGCCGTTCTGGATTTCATTCCTGCTGCGGGTGTATGCGTGGATGGGGCTCCTCAACAATTACGGCATCATCAACAACATGCTGATCTGGCTGCAGGTCATCGACAAGCCAATCGCGTTCATGTACACGGATTTCGCCATTTACATCGGGCTCGTTTATTCGTATCTGCCGTTCATGGTGCTGCCCCTGTACGCCACGCTGGAACGCATGGATCTCGACCTCATCGATGCGGCACAGGACCTTGGCGCACACCCGTCGCAGGCGTTCTGGGACATCACCTGGCCGCTGGCACGTCCCGGCGTCATTGCCGGATGCCTGCTGGTTTTCATTCCGGCAATGGGTGAGTACGTCATTCCCTACCTGCTCGGCGGTCCC
>CAYXKM010000250.1:0-4910 GCA_964465665.1 uncultured Woeseiaceae bacterium | reverse complement strand
GATTTGTCATGTATCACAGGATTTTCGACATCCCCTTGCTACGATTTCTCTTTCGAACGGCCAAAGCGATCCCGATAGCGCCGGCCAGGGAGGACGAAGCACTCCTCGCCGAAGCGTACGACAGGATCGATGCCGAACTCGAAACCGGCAACATCGTGTGTGTTTTTCCGGAAGGCGCGATCACCCGCGATGGCGAGGTTCAATGCTTCAGGCACGGCATCGAGAAAATCGTGGCGCGTCGCCCCGTACCAGTAGTGCCGATGGCCTTGTCGGGCCTGTGGGGCAGCTGGTTCAGCCGCAAGGCAAGCGGCGGGCTGCGAAGGATACCCGGCCGGTTGTTCGCGCGTGTCGACGTGCGTATCGGCGAGCCGGTACTGCCGGGCGATGTCTCGGCCCCCGGTCTGGAACTGCTGGTCAGGACTCTGCGCGGGACGCGGCGCTGAAGGAAAATCGCGGGCGGGATGCCTTATTCGGCGCTTAGCCGGACAACCGGCACTGCCGAATCCGAAGGATCCTCCGCGGGAATCGCCAGCCTGTCGCGCCATTCGGCGAGGAGATCTTCGCGATTGCCGATCAGCGCCGGGCCCGTCGAATAATTGAATTCCAGCTCCGCGACTTCGGCAAACCCTGTTTCCCGCGTCAGGACCAGTACGCGGTCGTCATCTGCGCCACCGGCGGACGCTGCGGCCCGGTCGAGAACCATGCGCGAACCGGCCAGCGCTTTGGGTGCACGTATTGCATCACGCCAGATCAGTCCGCCGGGAGCAAGCGTCGTGCGATGCACCCAGCGAGGCGTGCGCAGTAATGCCCGGGATTCATCCACGCTGAAGACGATGTCGCTTATGACATCCGGCATAGTCAATGGCTGTGAACTGACGCGACCACTGCGAATATCCAGTGAGCGGGCTTCGTTGAGTGCGTTGACCAGGACCAGCTGCTGGCGGCGCAAAGAAATTGCCATCTGGCGGATGGCCGAAATGTCCTGCCAGACGTTTCGCAGATTCCAGCTGCCACTGCGATCCGGGGCCAGCACACGAAGCGTGCCGCTCTCGGCACCGAGATAGAGCTCTTCGTTGCTGGCAAAGGCCATGGCCGTATGCATCTCGCCGAGCTCGATATCAGCAAGAGTACTGCCCGAGCCGACATCGACTATGGACACACGGCGGCCGCTATTGAAGGCGAGACCCGTGCCATCGGGTGAAAATTGCATCTGATCGGTTCCGTTGACCAACGCGTGCAAGGAATAGGGCTTCGGTATTCCGCTTTGCGCATCCCAGACCCGGATGCTTCCATTGGATGCGGCGCTCGCCAGCACCGAGCTGTCACGGCTGAAAGAAATGGCTACGACCGGTGCCTGGTGCCCGAGGAAATTGACTTCATCGGTCGCGGCCGCAAGTTCCTCATCGTCGGCACCAACCCTGATGAAATGCACGTGACCGTCCGCATCGCCGATCGCCATGCGTTCCCCGCCGGGGGAAATCGTACTGACTGAATTGCCCGACTCGCGCCAGAGCTGGTGTGGAGTCGCGTTCGCCGCCGTTGCATTCACCGGCACCGATGGTGCGATCATCGGTGCGAGCCAGAGCCGGCTGATGCCGGTCGCGGTCCCGGTCAGGACAAACCTTTCGTCTGTACTGAACGCGAGCTTGCTGGTTGCGTGGACGCTCATACCGCTGCCAAGCAGAGGGCCCATGATGCTGCCGTCTTCACTGCGATAGACCTGGAATCCGTAGCGCGGATTTCCAGCCAGAAATTTCTGACCGGTTGCAGAGAACGCCATTTGCCACGGCGCCGCCAGCCATTCCTGGAGCAACGGCGCATCCGGTACGTCCGCATGCCATAGCGACACCCCCCTGTCGCCGTGCACAGCTCCCAATCGGCTGCCATCCGAAGACAGCTCGATCCGGGTTGGCTGCGCCGCGAGGTCGAACTGAGCCAGCAAGCGGTTACCGCTGAAGTCCCACACTCGTACTGACCGGTCATAGTCGGCGACCGCAAGGTGACTGCCACTCGCGTCGATGCTTACCAGTGCCGGCGTACCTGCAACGCTGATTCGTGTGATGCGCTTATTCGTTTCCAGCGACCACAGTTCAAAGTCCGTGTTCGTTTCCCCACGTCTCTCGACGAGCAGCCGTCGACCGTCGTTGCTCATGACTGCGTGCGGACTGGAAGCGCCGGTTGCAAGGGTGGCGTGTCGCCGGCCGTCACCTGTTCGCCACAGGTTTATGGAATCGGCGGTCGCCGTCACGAGGTAACCGAGTTGCGGACTGTGCCCGATGACGACTTCGCTTGCCGGAACCGCCAGCGTCCTTATCGGGCGCGCACTGCGCAGATCCCACAATTGCATGCCGTCGCTTTGCGACAAGCGGGCAACGGCAAATCGCCCGTCCTCGGCAAACCACTGCTTGTCGGACTCCTTTTCGAGCGGATCCGAAATGTCCAGGCCCCTGTCGAAATCCTCGACGATGACCTGCGAATTCAGGCTCAGATTCCAACCGACGAGATGCCCGTCGATGCCTGTGGCTTCATCGCGAATGCTCAAACTCCAGGTCCCGGACAGCAGTTCTCCTTGCAGCGGCTCCAGTTGGC
This sequence comes from uncultured Woeseiaceae bacterium, assembly GCA_964465665.1. GTDB lineage: Bacteria > Pseudomonadota > Gammaproteobacteria > Steroidobacterales > Woeseiaceae > JAKEGN01. The sequence goes on along the minus strand of CAYXKM010000250.1, from coordinate 2,321 downwards.
CCCTGTCGATGGAAATAAACTCGTTTGCCGACGATGCTGACTGGCTGAATTGCAGATCCACGGCACGACCCGATGGCGAAATCAGCTTGATCAACAGGTCCGATAACCTGGAATGGCTGACATTGATGCTGAGCCCGATGCGATTGACGCGCCCGGTACGATCGACCATCACCCGGCGTACCAGCGGCGTGACCTCGAGCGCAGAAACAGTCCAGGGTTCTTTCGGCAGCAGCTTGCCCTCCGATATTGTCCACTGCGTGATTCTTGCTCCATTGACAAATGTCATCGACACGTCGGCCGGATCGAACTCGACTCTTTGCGCCAGGTGGCGCGGAATTGTACCGACCAGCTGCGGGTAATCGTCGCCGACCAGGGTTGCCGCGCGCCAGCGCCGATTCGGGGTGGATTCCACCAGCGACTCGAGCGCGGCAATCAAAGCCGCATCCCGATGTTCCATGCGCAACGCGAGCCCGAATTGCCGGTCCCAAAAACCGGCGAGTAGCCCATTGGCCAGTTCGCCAGTCCGGTCCAGCGCACGCGCGTGCGCGTCGATCTGCGAAATCGATGCGAGATCGGCGGCCTTTGACGCGCGATCCTGCAGTACCACCCGGTACAGGCGATCGGCGGCTGCAGCATGCCCGGGAAACGAGTGCAAGCTGTAGTAAGCAGCAGCGGCTCGCTCCATCGGTTCCGTCTCATCGAACATCCGATCGACGTACGGCCGCGGAAGAATCTGCGTATACAGAAACGGAATCGCGGCGAAAAGCAGCACGACCCCAGCCGTGATTGCCGGGCCGCGCCAGTGAATGGGCAGATTTTCGTTCGCCCAGCGCGCCGTGAACACCGATGCATAAACACGGTTTTTCAGTTTCAGCGTGCCGTCACTGTCACGCGCGACAAGCCCGCTGGCTAACAGGCTGGCCTGCACACGCGAGTCCGGGTCGTAGCGCACCTCCATGCCCTTGGCCACTTTGCCGAACGTCGTGAGCATACCGTCGCGCAACTTCGAGTTCGCGATGATGGACCGGTGTATGTGGCTCATGTGAGGTTCGCTGTGCAGCGCCGCACGACCGGCAAGCTGTTGCATCGCAATCCTGTCAACATGCGCGTTGATGTCGCCGGTAATCTTTTCGCGGGCTACGGAACGCGCCAGTTTCTGCGTCAGGTAAGGTTGACCGCCGGTCCAGTCGTATATGCGGCCCAGCGCGACGCGGGAATCGTCCGGCGACAGGTTCAATTCCGTCGCAAACAGCTCGAGGTCGGCGCGCAAAAAATCGCCGAGCAGGATTTCCCTTGAAACGCCAAACGGCGACAGTTCCGGATCGTCGACAAGCGTATGCGGGTCGCATTCACCGACCAGGCAAAAAGTGAGGCGCGTAAACTCCGGGTCCGTGCTCCGTGCGTTGTGTGCCGCACGAATACTGGCAAGCAGATTCTCGGCAAACGGCAACGCGGTCACACACTGCACCTGGTCGACAAAAATGACGACAGGCCCTGCTACGTTCTGCAATACGATCTCGACGTAGAACTCGACGAGCCTTTGCCTGTAACTCAGGATCGCCTTGTCCTGCCACCAGGCTTGCAGGTCGACTTTCAGGCGCAACTGCCGCAGCAGTCGATAAACGATGCTGTAATACCAGCGGCCGGCGTCGGCACCGCCATCACGGTCGGCAATCTGTTCGAGATCGAGGACGGCTACTTTCACGCCGTTGTTTTGCAGACGAGCCGATGTGGAAGCTATGAGGCTGGATTTCCCGGTCCGGTCAGGCGCGATCAGGTGAGCGAAATTGCCGGCAATGAGGGTCTGGTACAGAAGGTCGTCCGCAGGCCGGCGCACATAGCCGGCGCGCACGGCATGCAGGGGTCCGCCGACACTGAAAAACTCTCCGGTCGAGTCGAGGTCTTCCGCGACGGACTGGTCAGTATTTTCAGTCATCCCTACCCGTATCCTGCGTGGCTGGCGACCCCGCACTTCGCGCGGCGGCGCGGAACAGGGGTACCAGCCTGACGGCTCCGAACGCTCCCGTCAAGTGCCCGCAGGTCGCATGACGGATAAGTAAGTATATGAAAGTAATATGTTTATTGACAGAACACCCGGGCTCCGCAAAGCGGTATCATCGGCTACCCGATTATGCCGGCAAGCGCGTTCAGCAAGGAGCCTGGGTGGATTACTGTCATCAGCACAATCTCGTCGACCCGGGGTCGGCCGTGGCCAACCGGCGTTTCGGCATCCGCGTTACCTTGCCGCCGGGCGACACTTTTGCCGGGTTGCTCGGTGACAACTGGGAACGAATCCACTGGTACAGGACCGAGCATGAGCG
>CAYXKM010000249.1:0-5080 GCA_964465665.1 uncultured Woeseiaceae bacterium | reverse complement strand
GCGATGTTTCGCTTCACCATGCTGAACCACATGTGCAACGACATGGAGCAGGTGCATTACCTGGCCCTGCCGCCGGACCGCATCCGCCAGGACGTCAGCCGCAGTCCGGGTGGCGACAGCCGCCTGTTTCTGACGAACTGCATCGGTTGCCACAACGGCATGGACCCGATGGCCCAGGCTTTTGCCTATTACAACTTCAATCCGGACAGCGGCAGTATCGAGTACACGCCGGGCGTCGTGCAGCCGAAATATTTCAATAACGACGCCAATTTCCCGTTCGGTTTCCGCACGCCGGATGACGCCTGGGAGAACCGCTGGCGCGTCGGGCAAAACGAGTTCCTCGGTTGGGATACATCGCAGCCCGGCGCCGGCAACGGCGCCAAGAGCATGGGCGAGGAGCTGGCCAACAGCGACGCCTTTGCCAACTGCCAAGTCAAGAAAGTCTTTCGTGCCGTTTGCCTGAGGGCACCCGAGGATGCCGCCGATCGTGCGCAGGTCGCGCAGATGGTGACCTCATTCAGATCCGGCTATCGCATGAAACAGACGTTTGCGGAAGCGGCTGTCTATTGCATGGGCCAGTAGGGAGGCTCTGACAATGAATAACGCAAGAGGATATGCCATGGCCTTCGTGCACAGCATGAACCGGATTCGCGGCCTGAAGCTCACGTTGACGATTGCATTGTCGGCGACTCTGACAGCCTGCGGCGGTGGCGCACAGACCACCGACAACCCCGTCACCGGCGTAACACCGCCGACGACTTACAGTGGTCCGCCGCCGGCAACCGCCGACATCCAGGCCTTCAAACTGAATGTCTGGGACAACATCCAGGCATCGAATCGCTGCGGCGGATGCCATACGGACGGCGTCGGCCAGACTCCGTTGTTTGCCCGTCACGACGACATCAACCTCGCATACCAGGAGGCAAACACAGTCGCAAACCTGACTCAGCCGTCCGATTCCCGACTTGTGTCCAAGGTCGGCGGCGGCCACAACTGCTGGCTGACCGACAACAATGCCTGCGCCGACATCATGACCACCTGGATCGAGGGATGGGCCGGTGCGAGCTCGGGCGGCGGACGCCAGATCGTATTGAATCCTCCGCCGGAACTGGATCCGGGTGCGAGCAAGAGTTACGCAAACGCCACCGTTGGCAACTTTGCGAACCTCGTGCACACGCCGGTCCTGCTCGAATACTGCGCGGGCTGCCACAGCTCGCAGTCGGCGACGTCGATGCAGCCCTATTTCGCCGAGACGGATGCGAACGTTGCCTTTGACGCCGCCAAATCGAAGATGGATCTCGACGATCCGTCAGTATCGCGCTTTGTGCTGCGCCTCAGAAACGAATTCCACAACTGCTGGGATAACGACTGTGTTGCCGCAGGAAACGAGATGCAAGCCGCGATCCAGGCCTTTGCGAACACGGTACCCCTGACGCAACTGGATCCGACGCTGGTCAACAGCAAAGCGCTGCGCCTGGTTGACGGCACCATCGCCTCCGGTGGCAACCGTTACGAGAATGCACAAATTGCCTTGTGGGAGTTCAAGTCCGGCTCAGGCACAACGGCGTTCGACACCAGCGGTGTTGAACCGGCGATCAACCTGACAATGTCGGGCGATGTCACCTGGTTCGGCGGTTGGGGCATCACTGTTGGTCCCGGCAGCGGCAAAGCCCAGGGTTCGACCTCGGCAAGCAAAAAGCTGCACGACCTGATCCGGGCGACTGGAGAATATTCGCTCGAGGCATGGGTCGTGCCCGCGAACGTGACCCAGGAAATGGCGCGTATCGTCAGTTACTCGGCCGGCGACGATGCCCGCAACTTCACGCTGCAGCAGACCTTGTACAACTACGAGTTCCGTCACCGCAGCACCGAGACCAATCTGAACGGCGATCCGCGGCTGTCGACGCCTGATGCGGACGAAGTGCTGCAAGCCACTTTGCAACACGTGGTCGCGACCTACAGCCCGGTCGACGGACGCGCAATCTTCGTCAATGGCGAACTGGTCACGCAGCAGGATCCGATTCCGGGTGGCTCGCTCGCGGACTGGCAGGACACGTTCGCTTTCGTACTCGGCAACGAAGCTTCTGGCAACGGCCTTTTCCAGGGCACGTTCCGCCTGGTTGCGGTACACAATCGCGTGCTGACGCCGGAACAGATCGTGCAAAACTTCGATGTGGGCGTGGGCGAGAAATTCTTCCTGCTGTTCAGCATCGCGGACATCATCAATGTACCCACCGCGTACATACTGTTCGAGGTTTCGCAATTCGACAGCTACGGCTACCTGTTCACGCAACCGCACTTCATAACACTGGACGCCCTCCAGCAGCCCGAAGGCATACCACTGCAGGGCCTGCGCATCGGCATCAACGGTGCGGAAGTCGACGTCAGCCAGACCTACGCGACGATGGACACCACACTGTCGGCTTCGCTCTTCGGCGAACTCGGCCAGCCGCTGTCCGACTGGGGCGCGGTAATACCCCTGGAAAAGGGACCGCAGGACGACGAGTTCTTCCTGACCTTTGACCTGCTCGGCTCACAGAGTTACGCGCGTACTTTTGATCCGCCGCTGGTCATCGTGCAGACGGACGTGCTGCCGGCGGCACACCGCTTCGGCGTTCGCACCTTCGACGAGATCAACGCCACCATGGCGACAGTCACGACGGTCAGTCCGGAAGAGCCGAACGTAGACATGACTTTCCAAAGCCTGCGACAGTCGTTGCCTGCGGTCGAGAGCCCTGACGCTTTCCTGTCATCGCACCAGGTCGCGATCGCACAGATGGCCATCGAATATTGCAACGCTCTCGTCAACGATGTTGCGAAAGCGGCCGTGTACTTCAACAATTTCGACTTCAACCAGGCGCCTGGTGTCGCTTATGCGGTGCCTAGTCGCAGTGACATCATCGATCCGCTCATCCGAAATGCCAACGGAATCGGAATCCAGACACAGCCAGACTGGACGGTTATCGAAGACGAACTCGGGGGTGCGCCGGCGAACGGCATGTATCCGGGCAACCTGATCGATCGATTGCTGGTCAGTCCGGACAATCCGGATACCCGCTCCATCGCCAAAGCGGTGTGCGCGTCGGTAGTCGGCAGTGCAGTTACGCTGGTTCAGTAGACAGACAAGACTTAAGGATACGAGGCAAAACGTTATGGCCAAGAATCGCAAGAAGCGGAATCCGGATGCGCCACAGTTGCATGGCAATCATTCACGTCCAGTAACGCGCCGGGAATTTGTCGCGCAGGGCTTCCTGTCGGGATCGGCGTTTGCCGTAAGCGGCGGCGTAATGAGCCTGTTCTCCAACCCGCGAGAAGCATTTGCCGCCTTGTCCGGCGATCTGACACCGCTCCTGTCCAACCCTTGCAATATCGCAACGGAAGGCGCGGGCAAGATTCCGTTCATCTGCTTCGATCTCGCAGGCGGCGCCAACATCGCCGGCTCGAACGTGCTGGTCGGCAGAGAAGGCGGCCAGCTCGATTTCCTGAGTACCTCGGGTTACGAGAAGCTCGGCCTGCCCGGCGACATGGTTCCCGGATTGACCGACACGGTCAGCGGCCTGCCGTTTGCAAACACGGACTTCGGACTCGCGTTCCATCTCGACAGCGCATTCCGTCGTGGCATGCTCGCCAGCATGACCCCGGGGCGTGAGACCTTTCTGAACGGCGCGGTTATCCCGGCCCGTTCGGATAACGATACGGCCAACAATCCGCACAATCCGCTTTACGGAATTGCACGGGCCGGTGAAAACGGGTTCGGTGCCGACGGATCCATCCTGACACTTGCCGGCACGGAGAACAGCGACTCCGGCGGCAACTCGATGATCCCCGCAATGATGATGATTCCGGCCCTGCGTCCGACGAAAGTCGATCGTCCGAGCGATGTCACGGCGCTGGTCGACACCGGGCAGCTGGTTGGCATCCTGGGACCTTCAGACGCAACAGCTGTAATGGAATCTATCTATCGCATTAGCGAGAAAAAAGTGGGGGCCCCGGGCCCAGGCGGCAACCCCGGTACGATTTCGGCCGGCGACGTCGTGCAGAACCTCGTGTCTTGTGGATACCTGAAAGCGGCGGACATAGCCGACCGATTTGGCGGCACGCCGCTCGATCCTGGCCTCGACCCGATGATCGTCGGACCGAGCGGCATATTCACCGACGCCGAGTTCAACGACGGCGGCACCGATGGCCGGGAATTCCGCAAAACGGCCTCAGTCATGAAGCTCGTGATAAACGGATTTGCCGGTGCTGCCTGTATCGAAATGGGCGGCTACGACTACCACGGTGGCCAGCGTCGCGAAGGCGAGGTCAAGGACTTCCGCGCCGGCCGTTGCATGGGCGCCTGCATCGAGTACGCAGCACGCATCGGTGTGCCGTTGATGTTGTATGTGTTCAGTGACGGATCGCTCTCGAGCGACGGCGTCATCGACAACTCTGTCGATGGCCGCGGCAAGGGCGAGTGGGTCAGCGATGATTCCTCGACCGCTGCGTCGTTCTTCATGGTCTTCAACCCGACCGGTCGGGCGGTGTTGCGCGGCGCCAATGCCAACGAACAGGCGATGCACCAGCAACTCGGCTACATGGATGCCGGTGCCAACGTGGCCCGCGCTGCCACGCCGGCTGCCAACAACGTCAACCTGCTGGTCAACACCGTGATCCTGAACTACATGGCATTGCACGGCGAGGAAGGCCATTTCGCCAGCGTGTTCCCGAACCACGGACTGGGTGACACGAGCCTGCGTGACCGCATGACCGCCTTCGACGCCATCGTCAGTGGCACCATCGGGCCTCTGACCCCGGGCTAGTCTCCTCTTTTGAGGTGTCATTTGACGGCCAGCCGGATACGTCCGGCCGGCCGTCAATCTTTTGCGCGCGACCACTTACGATAAATTGCTTGTTGGCCGGCGACGTGGCCGTATGCCGTTCTCACTTAGGGGGAAATGCGCTCGAGCGGCCCACCGGTGCATTGCCGGCTATGCATTGGTGGAACGCAGCCCTCGGATCTTCGTAGCCGGCGGCGGGGGGGGGAGGGGGGGGCGGGGCGAGTGCGCCCACTGGGGAGACCCGCAGGGCCCCCCCCCCC
>CAYXKM010000248.1:0-5416 GCA_964465665.1 uncultured Woeseiaceae bacterium | reverse complement strand
TACACAAACGACAGGCCAAAGAACGAATAGCCACGCACGGTCTTGGCGAATGGCACCGCCAGCATCGCCGTGGTCAGCGGATAGGTGACCTGGTCCTCCACCACCTGCGGCGCCTGGCCCGGAAACTCGGTGAAGATGATCACCTGGACGTCCGACAGGTCGGGTATGGCGTCCAGAGGGGTGGTTTTCACCGCCCACCAGCCTGCGCCGACCGCCAGCACCGTAAAGATAAGGACCAACAGCCTGTTGCGCAGGGAGCCCTCGATCAGACCGGCGATCATGGCTGATGCTCCTCCGCTGACTTAAACTTGTCGGCGACCGGCTCCCTGAACTTGGCGGAGACCTCGCGCAACTTGGATTCGGAATCGATCAGGAACTGGCCGGAAACGACCACCTGTTCGCCGGCGGCAAGGCCGTCGGTGATTTGCACCATGCCGCCCGCGCTCACGCCGAGCGTCACCGGACGCGGTTCGTATTTCCCGGGCGCCCGGAGCACGAATACCTGCTCGCGCCGGCCGGTGCGGATCACCGCCTCGGTCGGGATCACCACCGCATCGACCTGGCGGCCGGTGCGTATGGTGACGTCACCATACATCTCCGGTTTCAGCAGCCGTTCCGGGTTGGCGAACACCAGGCGGACTTTCTGGGTGCGAGTCGCCTTGTCCAGATACGGGTAGATGAAATCCAGCCGCCCTTCAAAAAGCCGATCGGGCAGACCGGCAAGACGCAACTGTGCCGCATCGCCTTCTGCCACCCAGGGCATTTCGTACTCGTAGACGTCCACATAGACCCACACCGTCGACAGATCGGCCAGCGTATGCAGCTCGGTCTGCGGGGTGACAAACTGACCGCCGCGCGCGCCCACCTTGACGACGATGCCGTCAAACGGGGAATGAATGTGAAGGATGCGCTTGACTTCGCGGGTTTCCTCCAGTTCCCGTAACTGGTGCGGCGGCATGTCGAGCAACAGGAGGCGCTGGCGCGAGCTGGCTGCCAGCTGTTCCGCGCCATGGCGGATTTCTGCGTACGGACTCTGCGCCAGAGTTTCCAGATTGCGCAAGGCCAGCAGGTATTCCTCCTGGCTGACGACCATTTGGGGCGCATAGATGTCGAGCAGTATGGCGTCTTTCGCAATCGTCATGCCGGTCTGGTCCACGTACAGCTCCTCGACCCAGCCCTCGATCTTGGGATGGATACGCGCCAGTTTCTGCTCGTCGTAATCAACCCGGCCGACCGTGAAAACATCACGGGTCAAGGTGCGCGTTTCCGCTGTCGCGGTGCGCACGCCGATGTTCTGCACTACCACCGGATCGATACGGACGGTGCCGGCTACCTCGTCAGTGCCCACCGCGTCATCGGCATACACCGGCACATAGTCCATGCCCATGCTGTCCTTGGCCGGCACCGGGGATGTGACCTCCGCGTTCATGGGGCTACGGTAGTAAAGCGGCTTGGGCTCATCGGCGGCGGTCGGCGTGGGTGCCGCCGGCGCGAGCCATTGGGAGACCCCATAACCGGCGGCGATACCAAGCAGCAGCGTCAGGCTGACAAGTACAAAAATTCTAGTTTTCATCGATGTACTCCCGTCCTGAGGCGGCGGCCAGCTCCGCCAGCGCCTGACGTGCCTGGGTCAACGCACGCCAATACTGCTGTTCGAAGTTGTAGAGGCTGATCTGGGACTGAACCAGATTGAGAAAGTCCACCTTGTTGACTTGGTAGCCGGCTCGCATCGATTCGACCGTCTGCCGGCTCTGCGGGATGATGCCGGTGCCGAACAACACACTCTGCTCCTGGGCCTGCTGGAAGGCATACCAGGCGGCCTGGATCTCGGCTTCGACCAGGTTACGGGTGTCGAGGAGGGTGTGGTTCCACCCGACCAGTTCAGCGCTTCGCTGGCGCAACTGCGGAGTCTGCTTGCTCCGCCAATACAGCGGAATATCCACGCTCAGCATGATGCTGAAGAAATCATCGCGTTGACTTCCATCGGGGTTCTGCCCGTTGCGCAGACCGTAGTTGGCCGCCAGCGTGAAGTCCGGATAAAAGGATTTTTGCGCCAGGTCGCGATTGGCCTCGGCCGCCTTTACCCGACTGGCCGTTGCCGTCAACAGCGGCCGCTGTTGCATCGACTCCTGCAAAAACTGCTCCGGGCCGGGCAGCGCGGGCAACGTTTCGTCGACCTGCGCGGGCAGCCGGACCGGCCCGTTCTGCGGACGCGCCAGCAGGGCATTGAGCCGCGCGACCACGACCCCGCGCATACCCTGCAGTTGCAGCATCCGGTCGCGCAGGCGGCCACGCTCCACCTGGCCGAGCAGCACGTCCTGCTGCAAGCCCTTGCCGACGCTGTACTTGGTGTTTGCGATATCGATGAACTGGTCGATCAGCACTACATTGTTCTCGATAATCGTAATTGCCCGATCGAGATAGACGAGTTCCCACCAGGCCTTTTTCACATCGCGCAACAAATGCAACCGGGATTCTTGCACCGATTGACTGACAGCCTCTGCTTCGTAGCTTGCCATCTCGCGGCGCAGCCGCCGCTTGCCGGGAAACGGAAAATTCTGACTCACCCCGAACTGCATCTGGGTCATGGCTTCCTGGCTACGACTGAAGGAGTCCACCGGCAAGTTGAGCGCGTTGAGATTAAGCTTCGGGTCCGGCAGCGTCCCGACCTGGGAGGGCACTTCCTCAGCCGCTTGCGCACGGGCGTGCATATCCGCCAGTCCCGGATTGCCATCCACGGCGATCTGCAATGCCTGGGGCAAGGTCAATTCGGGAACGTGCTCCGCCCCGCCTGAGCGCGCGTCGAGGGCGTGCTTGTGCGCGTCCACCGAATGCATAGCCAGGTCGTGCTCCGGAGCCAATCGTTCCGCGTCGGCGAGGCTGAGTTCCGAGGCCAGACTTGGCCGGGCCAGAGCCACTATCAGCAAGCCAAGGACCGCCTGCCTGTGACGCGAAGTCACACCGTAGAATGCGTCCATCGTGAATATCTCCAAAACCTTTCCTGTGTCCGATGCGCTTTACGAACTGAAACGCGCAACAAAAAACCGGGCGGCGTCGTTACCGGCGCCGCGGGAGGGACAGATCAGGAGATCGGAGGGTGGTAGGGTGGACTGGAATGGCTCGGCTGAATGACGCCGGGCCTGGCACTGGCGGCTGGTGTGTGTAACCGAACAGGCGCGGTCATAATCGAACTGGAAACCATCGAAGCACTGGCGACGCAGAATCCACAGCCCATGAACCCGGCGCAATCAGGAGGCGCATCCGAAGGTGCATGGTCACAGCATTCCGCATGAGCCCCGGCCGATTGACTCATCTGCATCGTGGAATGGTCCTGTCCGTGGTGCTGATCCTGGTCCATGTCGCAGGCGTGAGCCGATGGCGGCTGGAAGGCGGCGGCCAGCACCAGCACGAGCGCCAGAAATTTTACTGCCGAGATTTTCATTTCCGCTCTTAACTACACCAGCCGTATCAGTATAGGAGTCATCACCATTCGCGACAGTGCATCAACCTCTGCATGGACTGCCGGCAACCCGTGAACTTCAGCTGATGCGGATTGCGGGCGTGCTGATTGACTCATTAAACAGCCTAGTGAAACCGGCTCAGCTCTGCAATACGTACAAAACCCAAGGCATCCGCGACCCAATGCTTCGGGCCTTGCGGGCCACCGATCCGAGCGACGGTCTGGGGAACTGCTAGATGCCGCTCGGTGCGCGCCTTGACCGCAGCGCTTAAGGTGCGGGTTGCTCTGCGCGACGGCGCACTGTGTGCTGTACCGTACAGACGCACTCGCTGTGTTTAAGCAGTCTCACAGCAGCCGAAGCCCGCATGATTCCACGTCCAGTCGATCGCCAGTGCAGTGCTCCCATGGTTGAGTTTTTTTGTGCAGGAGAAGGATATGCCGCATGAATTTGGCGGGGACTGGAAACCGCTGGAAGAAGCCACGCTCAAGGACCAGCGAAAAGCCTTCGACAAGATGCGCGAGCAATGTCCGGTTGCCCACAGCAACGTTCTGGGCTGGTCTGTGTTACGGCATGAGGATATTGCGGCGGTACAGGCTGATCGGGAATCCTTCATCAATGTGTCGCAGTTCCCGGCCATCGTTCCCAATGGCTTGAATCCACCGGAGCACAGCTCCTGGTACAGCGCACTCGCCACATTCTTTAGCAAGCAGACCATGGCCAGGCTTGAGCCTCGCATTCGGCAACTCGGCGGCAAGTTGATGGCGCTCACTGGCGTGCCGGTGTCGTCCTTGGCAACAGCGACCTGATATTGCCGCGCTGCACGTGCGAAGCGCTCCTTGGTGCGTCCGAGCCACCATGATTTTGACACGTCCTTGGTGCCGCGGGGCTTGCCGAGGCCCGCCACCATCTTGCGCAACACCGCGTGCAGTGGGGCTCGAGCACTGCCAGCTTTCGAAGTAACCAGGAGGCCACACGAGATATTGGTGATGAAGACGGTTCAGGAGGCGTGATGAAAACGAGCGTTATTGAAGTGCACGCCATGCTGTCGGTATTGAGCGTGGACGAAGTGGAAAGGCGGATTCGTGACGTGCCGGGTGTCGAAAGCGCTACCGTGAATTTCGCTGCCGGAAGCGCCACCGTGCGCTACGACGAAACCCGACTTGAGGTCGTCGATATCAAATCGGCCGTGCGCCAACGCGGGTACGATTCCGCCGCGCCCGCCGTCGCTTCGACGGGCCCGGGTCATGAAGGCGACATGGCACCGGGCGAGCCACGTGCAAGCTCCGCGCCCACTGCGCCGAAGACGCCACCGGACGCCGCTTCCGTCACGCCCATCGCACCTTCAGGACACGAACAACAAGACGAGGCGCCGCAATCTACACCGGATCCTTCCGCGGACGCGCCGGCCACCGCATCCGCGCGCACGTCCACCTCGCCAGAATCAGCGCCGGGTGCGCTGCCCCGCATGCCTGGAGCGGCCGCCAGCCATGCCGGCCACGACAACAACGACAAGCACGCGGGCCACTCTCCAGCGATGTTCCGGGACCGGTTCTGGCTCTCGCTGGCTCTCACCGTTCCGGTGGTCTTCTGGTCGGCCCATATCCAGGAGCTCCTCGGCTACCGGGCCCCGGAGTTCCCCGGATCGGACTGGATCGGACCCGTGCTCGCCACGGTCGTCTTCGTCTACGGCGGTCTGGTCTTCCTGCAGGGAGCGTGGCGAGAGTTGCGGTCCCGGCTGCCGGGGATGATGACGCTCATCTCGCTCGCCATCACAGTCGCCTTCCTGGTCTCCTGGGTCGTGCAGGTCGGGCTGATCGAGGCGAATGCGCTGTGGTGGGAATTGGCCACGCTGGTCACCATCCTGCTCCTTGGCCACTGGATCGAGATGCGATCCATCAATCAGGCTCAAGGGGCATTGAAGGAACTGGCGAAGCTCCTTCCGGACACCGCGACGC
>CAYXKM010000247.1:0-4019 GCA_964465665.1 uncultured Woeseiaceae bacterium | reverse complement strand
CGCCGGTTTTCCTCGATCCATTCGCGCGCAAACGTCCCGTCCCGCACCTCGGTTAGAACGTCCTTCATTCTTGCCCGCACATGTTCGTCAACTATCCTCGGGCCTCGCGTGAGGTCGCCGTAAGCCGCCGTGTCGCTGATGTACTGGTGCATTTTTTTCAGGCCGCCTTCATGCAGCAGATCGACGATCAGTTTCAGCTCGTGCATGCATTCGTAATAGGCAACTTCGGGTTGATAGCCGGCAGCGACCAGGGTTTCAAACCCGGCGACCACGAGCTCGGTGGTGCCGCCACAAAGTACCGCTTGCTCGCCAAACAGATCCGTCTCCGTTTCTTCGGCAAACGTGGTCTCGATGACCCCGGCCCTGGCGCCACCGATGCCCTGCGCATAAGCCAGCGCAAGTTGCAGCGCATTTCCCGAGCGATCCTTGTCAACAGCGACCAGGCACGGAACACCATGACCTTCTTCAAATTGCCGACGCACCAGGCCGCCTGGGCCCTTCGGAGCGATCAGGATGACATCGAGATCGGCACGCGGCTCAATTTGCCCGTAGTGAATATTGAACCCGTGCGCGAACAACACGGCGGCGCCGTTATTAATCGAAGGCAGAACACTTTTGTACAAGTCTGCCTGCACCAGGTCCGGGGTCAAAAAGGCGATGATGGAGGCACCGCGCGCGGCCGCGGCGGGTTCCTCAACTTGCAGACCGTCCGCTACTGCACGTTTCCAGCTCGATCCGTTCTTCCGCAACCCGACGACGACATCATGGCCGCTGTCCTTCAGATTCAGAGCATGGGCCCGACCCTGGCTGCCATAGCCGAGCACGGCAATTCGCTTCGCCTGCAGGCAAGATGAGTCAACGTCGGCTTCCGAGTACATACGCATGGTCGATTCCCACTATCCCGTTGTTCGGGCCCAGATCGGGTCCGGTGCAAAAAAAAACCCCGCCATCATGCTGAATTGCGGGGTTTGCGTGTCTTGCCTTTTTTGACGACCGCTACCCGCGTGAACCTCCGCCTGAAAGCAGTAGGCCGAGCGAAACAGTGGCGCTGCCAGCCAGGAATGCGGTTGCGATGATCGTATACATAGGAGTTGATCATGTTGCATGCGCAGAATGATGTCAACCACAGCAAATTCAGTTACTTGTGATACGAAACCACCGTCTTTCGAGGCCTGTTCCATGCAACGCGCCACCCCGGTGCGGTGCAATGAGATCTGTATGTGCGGAGCGCATTTACTTACAGTAAATCGAGGAAGGAATCATAAGCTACGGAAAATGCTGAATGAAAAATAGTTCGTCGATGCCGGAGCCCGGCAAGGACACGTGCTTTGGGTCTGTCGGGCATGCGGCAGCTTTGCCTGGTCGCAGGTGCGACCTTGCAAAATGCGCGCATCATTCTGCACATCAAGCTGCTGCTTGCACCCCGCGAGAGTGATGGCGGCACCATGGAGTGCCGAGGTGCAAGCACGCACACAAGTATGCCGAGATAGCTCCAGTCGATGCAGCACGGAATTGCCTGCCTGCTTGTGTGGTGCCGCTGTCACGGCAACACCGTTCCAACAACCGGGATGCCTGCTGCCTTATGTTGCCGACAGGCTGGCGATCCATGAAGCATGTGGTATTCTTGATTCCCAGCAAGGCGGGACCCATTTGTACCGGCGGCCGAACAACGATCGCCCGGTGGAGCGGTCCAATAATTATTAAAGAGCAAGTGTCTGAACTGGAAGTAAACGCCGCGGCGCGGGTGGAGAGGGTCGCTGGTGAACGGCGGGATTGCCTGCCATACGGAGCAGTCCGCTCATTTCGTGTGCACGGATGCAAGCGGGACCTACACATCCTTCTCCAGCCCAAAAAATACAATCTCGAAAACTCTATTGTTTAAGGAGTGTCCATGAAACGGTGCATAAGCAGCAGTCGGAAGATAACAACTGCACTGGTAGCAGCAGGGGTTATCGGCATAACCGGCAGCGTTGTCGCCCAAACCGTCGACCAGGTGTTGCAGGCCGAACAGCGGCGAATTCAACTGGCGCAGGCGTCGCAGGAGCGAATAAATACGGTGGTCGAGGGTACTCGTTCTCTCGAAGACCAGTACCGCGGGGTCAACAAGGAAATTGACGGACTGCGGGTATACAACCGGCTTATGGCCGCTCAAACCGAAGGTCAGCAGTCAGTGCTCGACGACATCGCTTTGTCGATGGACCAGGTCGATGTCATCAACCGGCAGATCTTCCCCCTGATGGAACGCATGATCGACGGCTTGCAGCAATCCATCGCGCTGGACGTTCCGTTCCTGCTGGAAGAGCGCACGAATCGCGTCGAAGCATTGACCGAAATCATGCAGCGATCGGATGTCAGCGTTGCCGAGAAGTTTCGCAAGGTGATGGAGGCCTACCAGATCGAGAACGACTACGGTTCATCGAGCGAAACGTATCGCCAGTCACTGGACGTCGAAGGCACTCCGCGCGACTACAATATGCTGCGCGTCGGACGCATCGGTCTTTATTTTCAATCTGATGATTCGAGAATCACGGGATACTGGGATCCTGATACACGGGAATACGTGATCCTCGGCAACGAATACCGAAATGAAATTAGGAAGGGCATTCGTATGGCCAAGGATTTGATTGCACCGGAGCTGCTGTTGCTGCCAGTGCCGGAGTCTGCACCTGCCGGGGAGTCTTCATAAATGAAACGCATAATAATATTAGCCGCCGCCGGCATCCTGAGCCTGGGTAGTTCTGCATTTGCCCAGGATGATGCGAGCACTATGAGCGAACTGCTGAAGCAGATCGAACGAGGCCAGGCCAGGGATTCACAGGAAGCCCGGGAACGCGAAGCGCGATTCGCCGCGGCGAGAACCGAGCAGCAGAACCTGGTCAATCAGGCGAGAGCCGAGCGCACCCGGCAGGAGCAGACCAGTGCCCGGCTGGAGCAGCTTTTCGAGGAAAATCAGGCGAAGATCGTCCTTGCACGTACAGCACTCGACGAAAGACTCGGCGCACTTAAGGAATTGTTCGGTGTCCTTCAGACTGTATCCGGTGATGCCACTGGCCGGTTCAAGGAATCCCTGACCAATATCCAGTACCCGGACCGCGGCAAGTTTCTTACCGAGCTCGGCAGCAAAATGGCCGGCGCCACGGAACTTGCATCGATCGAGGATATCGAGCGGCTCTGGTACGAACTGCAGCGGGAAGTGTCGGAGTCGGGGAAAGTGGTTAAATTTGCCCATGACATCACCCTGGCTGACGGCGAGATCGTCAATACCGACATCGTACGCGTCGGTATATTCAATGTCGTATACGACGGGGGTTTCCTTCGCTACGACGCGGGAACTGGCAGCGTCAGCGAACTGCAGCGGCAGCCGGACCAGAGCCGGTTCACCAATTCGGCCGGTGACATGCTGGACGCGAGCGAAGGACCGGTCAAGTTTGCCGTCGACGTGACCCGCGGCGGTATCCTGGCCTTGCTGGTCGAGTCTCCAACGTTCATGGAGCGCGTCCATCAGGGCGGCATAGTCGGTTACTGTATCATGGCGCTTGGTCTTGTCGGCCTGCTCATAGCAGTCTGGCGCTGGGTCGCGTTGACGACAGCCAGTCGCAAAGTGACCGCGCAGCTCAAGAGCGATGTCGCCAACAAGGACAACCCGCTCGGTCGCGTCCTGGCCGCTTACGAAGCACATCGCAATGCAGATACGGAGACTATCGAGCTCAAGCTCAGCGAAGCGGCGTTGAAGGAAATGCCGGACCTGACCAAGGGATTGTTGTTCATCAAGGTGGTCTCAGTCGTGGCCCCGCTGATGGGTCTGCTCGGCACGGTTACCGGTATGATCCAGACGTTCCAGGTCATTACCCTGTACGGCGCCGGCGACCCGAAAATGATGGCTGGCGGCATTTCCCAGGCACTGATGACGACGGTACAGGGTCTCGTTGTCGCGATCCCGATGGTTCTGATACACACGCTGGTGAGCGGACAGAGCCGCAAGATCGTCAACATCATCCATTCACAAAGTGCCGGGATCG
>CAYXKM010000246.1:0-25638 GCA_964465665.1 uncultured Woeseiaceae bacterium | reverse complement strand
GTGCAGCGTGTGAAGTAGCGCGGCAGCGACTGCAGGCTGGCGTCGCCGAAGTCGACCGCTGGTCTCTCGTCCGTCCAGTGGACAGCAGGGTCCAGGGGGAAATGGCATATGTCGAACAGGTCGCAGGCCCGGTCATAGAATGGCTGCAGCTCCTGGCGAGTCAGCGGCCAGCCGCTGTCGGGGACCCAGTCACGCCGGGTGAAATCGGCGGGATCGAGTGGCACGCACTTGCCACCCCATGCGTTTCCCGAGCCGCCGAGAAAGCGGAAGCGTGAACTCGTAAGGTAGTCGTCGATGTCGAGGCTGTTATTCCCCGCACCGCGCATGCGGGCCTTGCCAGCGTAAAGGTCCTGAACGTCCGGGTCCGGGTCTTCGCCGCCGCTTTCCAGGATGCAGACATCGATTCCCGATTGCTCGAACTCGCGTGCCATTGCAATGCCGGCAATGCCACCGCCGACGATCATAAGATCCGCCTCGATCAGGCTGTCCGGCGGGAGTTCGCGGGTATCGATAAGCATTGGCGTCAGCGCCGCGCGCCACGGGCCTCAAGCAGCAATACGATGTCCTCATGCCCGCCGGACTTCGCCTGATTCAGTGCCGTGCGAATTTCAGTTTTGCCGAGCGGGCCACCTGGTGCCGGAACCGCCAGCTCGATGGCGGCGCCGCTGTCCAGCAGCAAGCGCACCGACTCGATCGCGCCAACTCGCGCGGACGTGATCAGAGCGGTCTCGTCTCCGGGGACGACGGCATCGATGTTCGCGCCGCGGTCAAGCAGCAGCCGCATCAGATCCAGGTGTCTGTTTGCGGCTGCGAGGATAAGCGGATTCCCGTCACCGATTGCGGCCAGGTTTACATCCGCACCGTTGTCGAGGAGCCACTGTGCTGCCGAAAGGTTGCCATGACGGGCCGCGGCTATCAGCGGAGTCCCGTCGCCAGGTGACCAGTGATTCAGGTCGGAACCGGCCGCCGCGAGTTGCGCGAGCAGCTCAATGTCATCGCGTGCTGCGGCTTGCAGCGTGGCGCCCGCATCCATCAGAGCCTCTACTGCGTCAAAATGCCCGAAACGTTCTGCTGAGTGCAGTGCCGTGCGAGGTTCGGGACGCATTACGGTTTCTTCTGCATCCGGGCCAGCGGTGATCAGTCCCTGCAACAACGCCAGCTCGCCTGTAGTGGATGCCTCTGTCAGAGGTGAGCGGAACTCCGCCGGTAACGTTTCCGCGTCTGCTATTCGCGGCATCCATTCCATCGCCAGGGCAAGGGCACCGACGAGGAGAAAAGAAGACATCGCGATCCCGGTACGAGAAACGTCGGGCGCATGGCTGCGGTGCCCGTCCAGCAGACAACTGACGCGCTGCGCCAGCTGGCTTTGCGACTGCACGGCGCCCACGGCGAGCAGTGCGCCTGTTCTTGCGGCAAGCATGGTCCTGCAGATTCTGACAAGGCTGTCGGCATAACTGTTACGCCGGTCAGGTGCGGCGCGATCGTCGCAGGAGATTTCCCGCTCGAGGTCGAGGCGGCGGGCGGCAAAGCGAACGGCGGGATGGAAGAACCAGACGGCCTCGATAATTCGTTGCAACAGCATCATCCAGTGATCGCCGCGGCGCACGTGTGCCAGCTCGTGATCGAGGATGCGTTGCAGCTCCGACCGCGGCATTTCATCGAAAAGTACCAATGGAATTAGGATGCTGGGATGGCGAAGGCCGACGACCATCGGCGAGCCGGCAGCCGTCGTCAGGCGAATGTCGACCAGCTCGGACCGGATCGGGGCAGGTGCGGATTCGCGCCGCAATTTCGCTGCTCTCCTTATGCCGCTTACCAGGCCCAGCAACATGCACAGGGTGCCGGCGCACCACAGCACGAGTAACGAGGTCGCCATCCATCGAACCGCCTGCGAACTACGAATGCGGTCACCGACTTCGGCAAGAAGCGCTCGTGGGCGCGGTTGCGTGGCCGCGGCGCCTGCGTCGGCGAAGATTTCGTCAGTCACCTGGACAGCACCGGATATGGCGGGTGTGGCTTGTTGCAGTAGTCTGTGTTCAATGGGCTGCGGCACGGCGGCTTCAGGAAGTAGCGATGCCAGCGGCAGCAACGCCAGGGTGAGCAATGTCAGCGCCCATATCCAGTGACGCGTCGCGGCGTTGAGACGCTTGGCGAAATGAAGACCACCACTTACGAGCAACACCAGGGCGATACCGATCCATAGTTGCTGCCAGACAAGCTCCAGGAGAAACAGCGATGAGCCGGAAGCGAGCATCATTTGCCTTCTTCTTTCTCGATCTGCGCCTGCAAGCGCTCGAGTGCCGCCAGATCAATGCCGGTGTCGTCGACCAGGTTCTGCGCGAGCGCTTCCGGCGACCCATTGAAGAACTTTGCAATCAGGTGACGCAAAGCATCGCTGCGTGCCTGGCGCCGGCTGACGAGTGGGAAATAGACGAATGCTCGCCCTTCCTGACGATATTCGACATAAGCTTTTTCATGCAGTATCCGTAGCATCGTCAGCGCCGTGCTGTAAGCGACTGGCTGCTGCCCTGACAAGACATCCGCCACCTCGCGCACCGTAGCTTCCTGCAGATCCCAGAGCACTTCCATGATCTTGAGTTCGCCTTCAGTGAGGGTCGGGGAGCGCTTTCTCGCCATGGGGAGGGTGTTCTTATTAATTCCTTAGTAGGTACAAACAAGCCTAAATAACGGTGGCAGTGTTGTCAACTAACGAATTAATATCAAATGGTTTCCGGGGTGGTCCCGTCCTCGGTGCGACCGGCAGGGCCGGCAGATCGTTACACGACGTTCACGGCGCGCACGATTCTGATCCGGGCCGGCTCCACCGGCGTAACCATGCCTTCTCCCTGTCACGGCAAAGTGGCAATGCCCCCCGGAAAAATGGCATGCTACCAGGGCACAGGTTGCCATCTCGCTCGGCACCGATCACGATGGCTGCTCTGGAACAAATTGAAAGTGGCGTACACGCAGAATTTCTTGCATTTGCCACTGCCCGGGAAAAGGGCGCCCTCAGAAGCCGGAAACCTGTAGCAACCTATGGAACCAGCACTGCAGCCAGAGATGGCATATAGCATCGCCGCCGCGGTTCAAGCCATGCGCGCGAACCGTCCGGCCGATGCGGAAGCCATTTGTCTCAAATGGCTGGGCACGAATCCCGGCTGCGGGCACCACCTGCGGTTGCTGGGCCATTCGCTGATGAAACAGCACCGACTGGAGGAGGCCGAAGAGAAGATAAGATTCGCGCTGTCACTGGACGGCGAATTCCCGCAGTTGGAGGAGGATCTTGGCAGCGTGCTGGCATTGAAAGGCCAGTACGACGCGGCCATACCGCATTTTGAAAAAGCCATCCGGCAGGAGCCCGCGCTGCCAACGCCCTACAAGAAACTTGGCCAGGCGCTGATCGCCGTCGGTCGCAGCAACGAGGCCGATGACTATTTCAAAATGTTCCTGGACCGTGACCCCGGCAAGAAAGCGGTCGCGGATGCCATCATGCAGGTGCAGGAGGGCCGTACCGAAGAAGCTATCGGGATGCTGCGCGGCGAACTCAAGTCCAATCCGGACAATGTCGACGCGATGCGTTACCTGGCGGCTGCTTACCTGAAGGACAAAACGCACCTGGGTGACGCCGAGGCGCTGTTGCGCCGTGCCAGCCAACTTGCCCCGAGCTACGCGGAAGTGCTGATGCTGCTCGGGTCGGTGCTGATGGAGCGCAACAAATTCAGCGACGCCGCAAAGGCTTTCGGCCAGCTGGTCGGGTTGCAGCCAAACAATGACGCCGCCTGGGCAGGATTGGGACAGGCCTATGCTCGTGACGACCGGACCGAAGATGCCGAGCAGGCACTGGGCCGGGCCGTGGAGCTTAATCCCAACGTGCCGTTGGTGCTGATGAGCCAGGCCCATATCCTCAAGACCCTGGGCAAGCAGGAGGAGGCGTTAAGAGCATACCGCGAGGCGATTCGGCTCAAGCCGAGCTTCGGTGAAGTGTACTGGAGCATGGCCAACCTGAAAATTTTCCACTTCGAGGACGCCGAAATTGATGCTATGGAGGAGCAGTTGGGAACCGGCGAACTCGGCGACAGCGCAGAGGTCCATTTTCGATTCGCGCTGGGCAAGGCCTGGGAGGATCGCCCCGATTACGACAAGGCGTGGCATTACTACGACTCCGGCAACCGGAAGCAGCGCATGCTGGTCAAGCACGACCCTGTCGAGATGGAGGATCAACAGGCGCAAATCATGGAAGTCTTCAACGGCGAGTTTCTCGACGAGCGCACCGGCTTCGGGTACGAGGTGCCCGATCCGATCTTCGTCGTCGGCCTGCCGCGCTCGGGCAGCACGCTGATCGAACAGATCCTGGCCAGCCACAGCAGCGTCGAAGGCACCGCCGAGCTGCCCTACCTGGGCAAGATTGCCGGCTCCATCGGGCGTTTTCGGACCGACAACGTGCTGTTCCCGTACGCCGCACGCGATCTGCGCAAGCAGGACTGGCGGGCCTATGGCCAGCAATATATCGAACTAAGCCGCCCCCACCGGTTTACGGATGCCCCGCTGTTCACCGACAAACTGCCCAACAATTTTTCCCTGGTGGGCTTTATCAAGCTCATCCTGCCGAACGCAACGATCATCAATGCGCGCCGGCACCCGATCGACTGCTGCCTCGGGAACTACAAGCAGCTATGGGGCAAGGGTCAGCACTTTGCCTACGATGTATTCGAGCTGGCCGAATACTACAAGGAATACCACAAGATCATGACCCACTGGCACCGGGTACTTCCGGGCCAGGTGCTGGACGTACATTACGAGGAATTGGTCACCGACTTCGAGGGCCAGGTGAGGCGTATCCTCGAGCACTGCGGACTGCCGTTCGAGGAACAGTGCCTGCGCTACTACGAAACGGATCGGGCGATCCGCACGGCAAGCTCGGAGCAGGTTCGTCAACCGATTTACACTGCCGCCATCGGCCGGTGGCGGCGGTACGAGAAGTACCTGGGCACCTGGATCGAGGAGCTCTCCCCGATCATCGACCAACTGCCGGAATCAGTGAGAAACGCCGGCAAGTAACCGCCGTGTCAGTAGGGCCAGACCTCCAGGCCGTGAATGGCATTGCGCACGTCCCGGCTCAGGTTGACCGACAGCAGCTGTTCGTTTGCCGCGAGATCATACAGCGTGACGGTTGACGGTGAAGAGCCGCCGGCCACCACCGAATCCGACAAGACACAAAGGCCCCGGGCGAAAGACGGTCTCGCGATACCACTTTTGTCCTCGCCCTGGAATTCCAGCTCGGACTCGTCGTATGTCGGAACCGGCATCGCGCGATCCTCCCCACCGTCTCCTCGGCCCGCATAACGCAGGGCGTTGGCCTCGGTGTCATTGAACAGCACGCCATCGCGGAACGGCCGGGCATTGTGTGTGCCGTCGGGCAGCTCGACCGCCATATGCACTTTCTTGCCGTTGAACAGCAGCATGCCGCCGGTTTTGAGGCCGGACATGTACATTCCGTGGGATGTGCAAAAAACGCTGTTTATATGCAGTTGGTTGAGCATGAGGGGTCCGTCCCCTTTCCCGGGATCGTAGACGGACGTCAGGAATCGGTAATTATGCCGGACCACGCGCATCGCCCAATGGAAGCGTTTTTGGTCGAGGTCGAACGCAAGTATGCTGTCGAAGGCCGTGGACGTAAGAAACAGGCTGCGTTCATAGATGCAGATTTCGTGGCAATGCTTGAGGTAAGCATTGCGCCAGGAGCCCGCTGGCTTGAAATCCGGTGTATAAGCGAACAGCTCGTCGCTGGCGGCGATGTAGATCGTATCGCCGTCAAACGCGATGCCGCGCAGGCCACGGTCCCAGCCACGGCCCTGCCAGTCGATGTCTTCCTTGTTCCAGTCGATGCGCTGCTCGACGACGCGGTTGTCCGGATCCACCAGGTACACGCCACCGTGGCTTTCGCTCTGCTTCGTACCGCGGACGACGGACGTCGTAATGAGCTTTACCATGAACCGTACACCGCGAAGGAACCGGGAGGAATTGGCGCGACCAGGCATGGCCGGTGGCCATGCCTCCGTGTTGCGGCCGGCAGGACGGCCGTTGCCCCCCCGATCAGAACTTCTTGGTGATCTGCAGGCTGACTGTCCTTGGCTTTTGCAGCGTGCGTTCGTGGACTTGCAGACCGCGGTCGGCGTTCCCGGGAATGTCGGTCTGCAACCACGTGCGATACGAGCCCACGTAGTTTGATGCCGTCTCACCCCAGACATTGCGCACGAACAGCGCGGCAGACAGGTCATTCTGGAAATCCATACCTATCTGGAAATTTGCCGTAGTCCAGCCCGGTACCTTCTCGTCCGGCACGTTCTCGTCATCCCATCCCTGCGGCTGGCGGAATGTCTCGCCCTGGTGGGCCGAGTCGTAGCGCAAATAGACATCGGGACTGAATCCGAAGGCCTGCGGGATCATGTACTCGACGGACCAGCGGTACTTCAGGCGCGGCGATTGCGGCATCCGGGTACCTGCCAGGAACCACCAGTTGTCCGGGTCGTTGACCGCATCTTCCGGATCCAGGTAGGTGGTCTCGGTGAACGTGGCATCAGCCTTGTAGAGGTTTGCCTCGAGCGTGAGATTCTCCGTTACGCGCCACGTGCCGTTCAGCTCCACACCCTTGTTCTCCGCGCTACCCGCATTGAAGGTGCCACGCAGCCACCACGGTGTGGAGCTGGCGTCAGTGGACGGCGGAACGGCATTAATCTGTATGTCTTCGTAATCAATCTTGAACAGTGCCACGTTCAGCTGGACGCGGTTGTCGAACCACTCGCTCTTCAGGCCCAGTTCGTAGTTCGTGAGAGAGTCCGAGCTGTATGTAGGGGGTACCAGGCCGGTAGCGACGGCTTTGGGCGAGTTCTGGCCGCCCAGCCGGAAGCCCTCGCTGCGGGTCATATACACCATCGCAGTGTCGGTAAGGTCGTACTTCAGGCTGAATTTGAACAGCGTGTCGCTGTCGGTGCCCTCGGCGGTGAAATCCGGAGCGTAAAAGTCCCGCGCGTAGGTGCCGACGGGAATCATTCCCTTGGGCGCCTCGTAAAGCTGGTACTCATCCCGATCGTAACGGAACCAGCGTACACCTACGTTGGCGGTCAGGTTGTCCGTGAGACTGTAGTCGAATTCACCGAATACAGCGGTCTGCGTGATCCATTTCTTGTAGTTGTTGACGTAGGTGGTTTCGCTTTCAGGAAGCGGGCAATTCCAGGCCTCGGCATTCGGCAGTGACGCGTAATAGCAGGACCAGTAGTTCGCCCAGTACCAGCCCACGGTATCTGGTGCGTTCGGAATTTTCGAGCCGTAGATCCAGGTGTCATAGACGTCGTCGTAGAAAGCGCCCAGCATCCACTGAAAGCGGCTGTCGCTGGTAGAGGTCAGGCGGAATTCCTGCGCGAAGCGTGTTTGCTCCGCTTCGTTGTATACATGACCAAATTCGTATTCCCAGTGGTAACGCATCGAAAACAGCGCACCCCAGGGCGTATAGTTGGGGTAGTTGACGGCGTAGTTGTCGACGACATTCTGGCCCCAGGTAATGCCGTAGTAGGCCGTCTGCCACTGGTTGTAGTACTGGTTGTCGAATGCGTACGCGGTATTGCGGTCGAAATACGACGTTGTCGATGTGAACTCCGCGAAGCCGAGGTCGCCGGTAAACGTCGCCGACACCTGCCACCACTCGTCGTCGCGCCACTCCTCATAGAACCGGGCCACCTTGTAGTCACCGAGCGAGTCGTCGGATTCCCAGGTGCCCTCGGTATAGCTGGCCTGGAAGATGCCACCGATGTCCGCGGACCACTGGTCATTGATATTCCACAGGGCCGCGATTCGGCCGCCGTGGAT
Organism: uncultured Woeseiaceae bacterium; assembly: GCA_964465665.1. Taxonomy (GTDB): domain Bacteria; phylum Pseudomonadota; class Gammaproteobacteria; order Steroidobacterales; family Woeseiaceae; genus JAKEGN01. The sequence goes on along the minus strand of CAYXKM010000246.1, from coordinate 17,775 downwards.
CTCGTAGATATTCTGGTTGTCCTCGACGACCGCCGAGTTGTCCACGATGCCACTGTGTGCTCCGGGCACGCCGGAAAGCGTCTCGGCGGGAACGATATCGACGTAACCACCGTCCCGCGCCGTGTAGCCCACGAAGCGCAAGCCAAGCTTGTCGTCGACGAGTGGGAGATTGAGGGTACCGTTCAGGTCGTAGCTGGGATCGCCGCCCTTGGTGCTGGAGGCGGTGCCCTGCACCTGGCCGCCGAGACCGTCAAAATTCGGTTTGTTGGTGATGATGCGCATCGCACCCGACATGGAACTCGCGCCCAGCAAGGTACCCTGCGGGCCCGGCAGAATCTCGACGCGGGCTATATCCACCATGCGTACGTCCGGCTGGTTGGATATCGACGTGATCGGCTGCTCATCGAGGTAGACGGCAACGCGGGACTCGGTGCGCCACTCCGACGCCGAGGTGGAGATGCCACGCATGGTGACCACGTTCTTGCCCGGCTGGCTCGCCGTTAACGTCACACTGGGGGCCGCGCGCGTGTAGTCCTCCATGTTCTTCATGACCATCTTCTCGATGTCGTCCTGCGAGAAGGCCTGGATGCTTTGCGGTACATCCTGCAGGGGCATCGCGCGCCTGGTCGCGGTGACAACGATTTCCTCGATACCGGCATCCGAATCGCCATCCTGGTCCTGCGCGAGCGCCGGATTACCTGGATTCAGGACGCCGATGACGGCGGCAGACAACGGCGTCAGGCGGACTGGCTTGCTGAATTGCGCGCGCGCCGTTTCGTCGAGTAGCTCTGTACGAGCTACGGATCTATTTTTGCTCATGCGCTCCCCCTTGAATTGTAACGGGAGAAATGATCAATTCCTGTCCCGTACAGGTTAACTTATCACTGAGCGCACCTCAGTCGGCACGAGATTTCACACTGTGAAGTCTGAGCTGTGGCATGCCGGCAGAAACGTTGCCGCCGAGCTTATGCCGGCATGTAATGACCATCGATACCGGCCATGTCCACGGCCTCGGCAACTGATCGCAGATCGGTGGGCGCATACAAATGAGCGCCCGAAATTCCCGGGACCTCGACACAGCGCTGCAGCAACTCCGCTGCGATCGCGATGCCTTCGGCGCGTGGCTGCGGGTGACGGTCGAGACGCACCACGAGCGACTCCGGGATGATCACATTGGATTTGTTCGCACGCATCCAGCGAGCATCCTGCGCCGATGCCAGCACCGCGATCGATACCATTACGCTGGTCCGGTGCAGCAATTTCAGCTTTACCATGTGTTTCATGAACTGTCGGATTACATCGATATTCATACAGGTATGGGTCATCAGAAACCGCGCGCCGGCATCGACCTTATGCACAATCTTCTTTGCCGGCCAATTCGCTTTCGGCACTCGAGGCGAAATGACACTGCCGAGGAACAGGTCGGGGAAACGCGCAATTCCTTCCTCGAGCTTCATCTTCTCGGCGATCCCGATCAGTTGGGTGGCAGTCACATCCAGCATTGCCTTGGGTCGTGGAGCAAAGCCGATCGGGACCTTTTCGCCGCGCACGAGTTGCAGGTTGCGAACCCCCAGGGCGCCGGCACCCAGCAGGTCGCCAAGCAGCGCTACGCGATTACGGTTACGGCAACCGAGCTGCATGATCGGGTCGAGACCAGCGTCGAGCAACAGGCGCGACGCCGCCAGGCTCGACATATGCAAGCGACCGGACTGGTTGTCCGTAACCAGCACACCATCGACACGGTCGCGCAAGAGCTCGGCCTGCTCGTTGACATGGTCGACGCCGGAATTGGCACCCAGGAGGATCTCCGAGGTGATCGTGAAATTCTTGGTGTTGAGAGCTGTCTGGAATGTGTCCACGACGGCGCGGCGCTCCTGGATACTCCCGAGCAACCAGGAGGTTCGCTGCCAGCATGGCCGATGTGGACTAAGGCCGCAAGCCACTCCCGCCGTGGGCGCGATGGTCTCCTAGTGCCATAGCCCCAACACTGTGCCGTAGAGAGTGTATTGCAGCGTGTGATAGCCGCCGTTGATGAACAGAAGTTTTGCCGGCCTCTGCTCAAACTGGTAGTTGATGGCGAATGAGCCCGCGACCCAGAAAAGGCCGGCGAGAAAGCCGACCCCGGCCGCGAACGCAAGAGCGGGCTCCGGCCCGAGGAACATGGCGAACACATAGGCGCCGAGCAATGACCAGATGAATGCAACCGCAAAGATTTTTGCCTGATTCGCCTGCGCCGCCTGTTCCTCCGAAATGCCAGTCGCCGACATCCATGCTTTGCCGAACAGCAGCGAATACCACAGGCCGCCCAACAAAAAGGCCGATACGGCTGCGGCGATCACCGCAAGGTGGTTGATCTGCGTTAATGCGTTCTCCATCGTCAGTTCCTCTTGTTGTTAGTGTTGTCGTCGTTACCTCATTCTTTTTTCGGCACCGCTGCCCGCCAACGCCTGCAAACCATCGATGTAGCGACGGAGCTGGCCGACAGAGGCATCAAAAGCCTCCAGGTTGCGATGCGTGCGCGACTGCATGACCCCGCCTTCCATCGTGGTCAGGACGAACTGCGCGAGCGCCTTGCGATCGACGTCGACAGGCAAGCGTTTGGATGCTTTGTCAAAACAACCTTCGACAGCAGCTGTCCAGGCGTCGAAATTTGCCGCCAGCCGCTCGCGGACCGCCGGGTCCGGCTCATGGATCTCCAGCGCGAGGCTGCCTATCGGGCAGCCGTAGAAGTAGTCCGTGTCGATGAGGAATCGCCGATAGCGACCGAGGAGGACAAAGACCCGCTCGATGGGGTCCGCGACGCCGTCCCAGGCGGGGTCAAGCAACATCGGCCCGATGCCCTGGTGATAGGTATCGAGCACCGCGTTCAACACGTCCTGCTTCGCCGGGAAATAGTGGTAGAGGCTGCCGCTGTTCGCGCCGGCCTTTTTCAGGATGTCGGCGATGCTCGTCGAGCCGTAACCCTTTTCCCAGAACAGTTCCATGGCCGCTACGACGATGCGCTCGCGCGTATCGCTCACCTGATGACTCCTGAGTTGATCAATCAATCAACTCTAATGCCCCAGGTTGTTGCGAGTCAATAGCCAACATCGGGTCGCGGAATCTCGTCCACATGATCTTTTTCGCAATCGAATGACTGTTTTTTTCAGCAACCCAGGGCCGGACCTGGGCCGAAAGACCAGTGCGAAAGTCGTCCTGCGACTACTTCAACCAGAACACGCGCTCGACCGGCACCCCGAGTGCCTGCGCCAGTCTCAGCGCAAGAATGCTCGAGGGAACAAAGACCCCGTTCTCGACGGTATTTATTGTCTTGCGGCTGACGCCTATTGCCTCAGCCAGCTGCGCCTGCGTCAGGCCTGCTTCGCCGCGTAGTTCCCTTAGTGCATTGCCAAGTTCCGGATGGTCAGGCATTAATGCGCTCGAGTACGGCGAAAGCGTACAGCGGCGTAACCACACCGGCTATCAGGACGACATGTGCCGCATCCGTACCGCTCACGGGAAGGAAGAGCGACAAGCTGAACATGACTGCCGCCACTCCGACGGCGGCGACGTAACCGACGTTAAAGGCCTTGGCTCGGTTGGCCCTTACGAGCTCGTCCTCCAGCGCCGAACGCACAGCCGGCGAGGCGCGGCGAACCAGGACCCTCCCGCGAGCCAGCAGCCAGACGAGTCCGCCAGCCCAGGCGACAAAGCCGATGAACGAAACGATGTCCAGCGGTGAAGAACCCGCCGAATCCATGCCGGAGAAAGCATCCATGTACGGCACCTGCCACGCCAGGAACGCGGATGCCATCACCATCAGGACCACGCGCCGCTGGCGGGAGCGGAGTTCAGTTTCGTCGTTCATTCTGTCGCCCCTATGTAACCTTGAAGTTACATTATGGTGGATGGACAAGTGTAACGTCAAGGTTACATTTTGCGTCGTCGGGCGGTCAATTGATGACGTCCGGCGAGCGGTCAAGCACACGATCCGGCTGGCCAGCTGCCGCGCCGGTCAAGTGCTTCGGTCCGGCGTATAATCGAACGTGAACAGACCGACTCGTCACCGAAGCTGTCGTTTCGGTGTAACCGAATCTGCGACAAGAAGAGGAAATCTTGCCATGCCACACAAATATGCGGGGGGCTGCGACCATGTCCATACGCACGCCGACAAAGACCCTATCGACAACCATACCTGCCACTGCTCCGTCTGCAAGCGCGTAACAAAACAGGCGGACACGCACGTCGTCTTCTTCAAGCACGACGACCTCAAGGTGGACAAACCCGGTGAGTTGAAACGCATGCCGTTCAACGACCAGAACCCGGACGGACCACTGGAGCTATGCGTCTGCAAGACCTGCAGCACGCCGGTCATGCTCGACGACAAGCAGAAGCGCATACGCGCCATCGTGCCGAACCTGATGGGCTTCGACGCCAAAAAACTGCCAGCGACCTACCATGCATTTTTTGATGCGTCGCAGGGTGCGACGAAACCGAAGGACGGCCGTCCGGTGTACGACGGATTGCGCCCCGATTTCACGTGGCCGGCGCCAGCAGCCTAGCGTCCTGATACTGAGGTCTTGTACCAGCGTCCTCGTTGGTAGCATGAGATAGCGCAATGAACCGTTCGACGGCTTTCTTTGTTTCGCTCATCTTCGTTGCGCCCGCTCTCGCCCGGGCAGAAGCGCCGGTGATCGATATGCATCTTCATGCACATGGCGCGGCCCTCAATGGGCCGCCGCCAACTCACATCTGCCCGGGCGGCGAGCATCCCGGTCACGATCCCGCGCGGCCGTGGCCGGCCGTGATCGGAGATTGGCTCCGGAACCCACCCTGCGATGAACCGTTAAGAGGATCCGCTTCGAATGATGAGTTGATGACGGAGACGCTCGAGATACTGCGCCGCCGCAACGTCATCGGGGTCACGAGCGGCCCGTACCTGGAGCGATGGCGTGAGGCCGGCGGCGACCGGATCATTCCAGCGCTGGGTTTTGCATTTCATCCCAACGACCCGGGGGCGGACGAGGTACGGGAGATGTTCGCAGCGGGCCGCTACGAGGTATTCGCTGAAGTTGCCATTCAATATGCCGGCATCTCGCCCGACGACCCGAAATTCGGGCCCTACCTGGCAGCGGCCGAAGAACTCGATGTTCCAGTCGGTATTCATATCGGCACCGGGCCGCCGGGTGCGCCCGCAATCCCGGGTATGGAGAAATACCGCGCTCGGTTGCACAGTGCTCTCGTGTTGGAGGAAGCTCTTGTGCGCCATCCCGAACTGCGCGTGTACGTTATGCATGCAGGATGGCCAATGCTCGACGACATGCTGGCGCTAATGTGGGCATACCCCCGGGTACATGTCGATACCGGCGTTCTCTGCTACGCATTACCGCGCAAGGAGTTTTACCGCTATTTTCGCCGGATCGTCGAAGCAGGATTCGGGAAGCGGATCATGTTCGGTTCCGATCAGATGAACTGGCCCGGCGCCATCGAAAGCTGCATCGACGCGATTGACTCTGCCGACTTCCTGGACCAGGGCCAGAAGCGTGACGTTCTTTACAACAATGCCGCCCGGTTTCTCAGACTGAGCGAAGAGGAAATGGCGCGCCACCACGAGTAATAAGCGTGCGGGGGTCAATCTGTCGCGCTCAGTGCCAATCCACAGCCGTGGACTCGACCTTGTACAGAAGGTAGTCGCGCAGCCGGTTCGCGTCCTCGAACCCGAGGTATGGGAGTCGCACGGTGCCGGCGGCCAGGTAGATCCGGACGGTCGCATAGCCTCGTCGCTTCTGGAAAATGGACTGAGACACAGTCACGCGCTGGACCTTCCGGCTCAGAAAGGCATCGAGACCGAACCCGACAAATCCGCGGCGGCGAATCATCGCGTTGTCGGTCAGGTAAAAGCCGAGGCGCGACCAGTAGCGGCGAACGGCAATGTAGACCAGGACGGGCCAGAGCAATCCGGCCGTTGCGAATACTCCAAAGCCCTTCAGCATCGGCACCGCCATAGGAACCAGCGGGAGCAGGCCGAAAAGAACGACTCGCGAACGTATGAACTGTCGGTTCACACGAATAAAGCGGCTGTCCGCAGGGTTCATTCTGACGTCACGTCCCTCCGGCTCCAGAAGTTCGCGTGTCAGCCAATCTCCGCATTCTTCATCCACTATTGGAATGACAATGCTCCTGCTTTCATTCTTGTTACCGGCGCTGCTGATCTGCCGTACCGTCAACCGGTACCGTCTGAACAGGCGCAGGACAATGTTCTGGGTCATGCGAACGAGTTGAACCTTGTTGACGCTCATCGAAGCCTGATGCCGGGTCAGCAAGCCGCCGACCGTTTGCAATCGTCTGCCATCGAGGGTCAGACGGAAATCATGCAAGCGCAGGAAAGCGGCGACGACAGAGCCGATTGCCAGCGCCAGTAAGGCGACGGCAACGATCGTCAGCACCACCGATAATCCACCGCCAGAGCCGAAAGACTGAAGTCGATCAACGCCTGTCTCTGCAGCATTGTTAATCAAGCGCTCCAGCCGGTCACCGCCTTGTTCCAAAAGTGGGCCGAGAGCAGCGAGAAGCAGCAGCGCACGACCATCGGCGAGGCCAACACGAACCACGTCAGCGAAACTCAGCCTCAGGAGCGAATCGGGCTGCTCCGGTCGTCCATCGCCACCGTTCGCGGTGCCGTCTATGCGCGTCTGGAGTTCGTGCGCATAGGCGGCCCTGATTGCCGGAAGCACTGCTTCATCGGACGATGATCCTGCCGTGTCAAGCCTGATGTTTACCAGGCCGAGCCACCTGGCAAAAACGTTTTGCTCCGTGCTGACGCCCTGAATACGATGGAATTTTATGTCGAGCTGCTTTTTCCTGAATATGCCATCACGTATCAGGATGGAATCGTCTGTTACCTGATACCGAAAGAACAGGTATCGAAGTATCGAGAGAACGGCGATGATCGCCGCACCAACAATCAGCGCGACGCCGATACGGACCATTGGTGAACCTTCGATGGCAACGAACAATGCCACGAGAGGCGCAAGCGCCTGCGTAATATTCTTTGCGACTCCTTTCAGCAGTCGACCGAGAAAGAACAGCACCGCAAGTGGCGATGTGCGGCGCCACTCGGAGGAACTAGCCCGCATCGATACGGTTCAGTAAGAATCCGCGAACGTGCTCGGCAACATCCATGTCCATACCGTCGATGTTCAGATCACCCTTTGATCCACCTGCAGTGAAGAGCTTCAGTGTCGATGTGCCATAATGTCGGTCGAGTGGGCCACGCGACGTCTCGACATGCTGGATTCGATCAAAGGGGATTGTCGTGATCGTGTTTACCAGTACACCGCTTTTGTAGGCGATGTCATGTTTGCGGAGCGCGTAGCCGCGCCGCGGAACGGAGATAAACGGCCAGACGAGTACCGTCGCCGCGACAATAGCAAACACGGGAATCTGAACTCGCAGCGGCCCAAGCGTGATGACCTCACTCAAATGGACGGCAAGGCCAATTGCGACGATGATCCCCAGCGTTATCGATGCCTTGAGCAGCATCTGCTTCCTGAGCGATGGATGCATGGGTGCCCACTCGACGCTTGACAGCTCCGGGAAGTCGCCCTGGTCTATTTCCGGATTGTCAAACATTCCGGGTTGATCCTTGTGTCCTGCCATCGCGAAGAGCGGACGCCCCAGCGCCAAAGTCGTCGTCGAATCTTACTGGCTGACCTTTGCGCTATTCCAGTGTCAATGTCGCGCCCTGCGCCGGCAGGCCGTCCACCGGCAACACCTGCCCGTCGGCGCTACGCTGCAGGTCTATGGCGACGGCGGTAACCGTGTAGGTCTCGGCCACGGGGGGCTGGGGCGGGGGCGTGCTGCCACCGCCGCCACTGCCGCCACCTCCGCCGCAAGCGGTTAAACACAGAATGGCGGTGGCGGTCAGGAACCTGGTCGGATAACTCATCGCATGGCCCTCAGAAATCATAAGTCACCAGAAGGTCGGTCACGCCCGCCGGTACTGCGAACGGTGTATTCATCGTCAGCTCGAGCGTGCCGTCGTCGGCGCCGAACACGCCCTCTGCGATGACGGGCTCGCCGGTATCGACGGCGCCGTTCCCGTTGTCGTCAACGACCAGCCGAACGCTGCGAACGGATGTGTCGTTGCCGCTGCCCGTTGCCTCGAGCGTCAGCCCGTTCAGTTGCGCGTCGCCGGACGGGCTGTCGAGCCGCAACAGCAGGATGACATTGCCGCTGCTGCCGGCCGCGACATTGCGATCGGCCACGGCAGGCAGGCTCAACGCCACCGATACGGGCACGGCGACACCGCCCGGATCGAGAATGACGCCGTTGGCCGAGCCGTCCGCGTCGTTCGCGCCGCCGTCGGTCAGTTCGAGCTGCACGCAGGTATTGCCCGCGACCAGCCCGGCGACGTAGCCCGCGTCACCCGGAGCCGGGCATGCGCCGTTGCTGCCGGGCGCACTCGAAGCTCCGTTGCCGCTGTCGATGACGAAGTTCTGCCAGGTGCCGTTCGCATACTTGCGGTAGACGGCGGTGTCAGGCAGCGGGTGCGCGAGCGGCATGACGACCAGCGCTGTGCCGCCGGGAGCGACGCCGTGCACCTCGAAATCCAGCACCCGGTTCGGGTAGCCGTTCCCGACGTCTTCGGCGACGAACGCTTCGTCGATGCCGGCGACGTCACCGTTGCGAAACGCGGTCCCGCCCAGCTTCAATCGATGGCCCGCCTGTCCTTCGAGGACGCCGGCACCATCACCGATCTCCAGTGCGCGGCCATCCGTATAAGCGTCCAGGTAGTCCGGCACACGATCGCCGTCGCTGTCACCGGGACCCTCGGTCGCATCGTCCACCCCGTCGCCGTCGCTGTCCGTACCAGCAACGAGCGCCGGCGAGGTCTCGACAATGCGGATCAGCGACGACGCCCGGCTGCCGGCTACTGGCACGCCGTCGTCCACAATGTCCACGGCCACCCGGTAGAAGCCCGGAGCGAGCGTGCCCGGATCGAGCGTGTAAGCGCTGTCCGCGGCGTCGGCCGGGTCGAACGCGCCGCTGTCGCTTGCCGTCCAGTCAAATTGGTGACTGTCCCCGCTATTGGGATCATTCACTGTCGCGCGGATCGTCAGCGGGCCGCCATCGCGGGCGGCGGTTGTGACCGGCACGCCCTGTTGTTCCGCGGTGATCGTGGCGACCGGCTTCACGTTGGCCTGGGTGATCGTGATCGTGTGGGCGATTTGCGCGCCGGGCACAGCGTTGACGATGTCGGTCATTGTCAACGTGAAGGTCTCCTCGCCCTCGAACACGGTATCCGCGACGATTGCGATATCGATCGTCGCGGCAGTGCCGGATTCGATCAGCACGGAGCCAGCCGCGGCATCGTGGTCCGCCGGGTTCGATGCCGCGCCCGCCACGATAAAGTTCACCTGGACAGGGTAGTCGACGGCATTGCCGTTCAGCATCACATCGACCGTCGCCGTGTCGCCCTCGTCGACCGTCTGGTCGACGGCAAAGGCGACCTGCGGTACGACGCCGACGCCCTGCGTATCCTCGGCGCGATTCCCGGACAGGTCCTCTGCAGACCAGGTAACGATGTGTGAACCGGACCGGTACGGTCCCGCATCATCCGCCTCGGGTGCAATGGTCCCGTCGCGCGCGTCGATGGCTGTCGCCGTGCCCAGCGCGACGTCGGTGAACAGGCCAGTCGAGTCCGCGCTTACGTCGGGCGGCACGGTCAGCGCCGGTGGCACGTCATCGGCCCAGACGGTGGCGCCTTGCTGGTACTCATCGATGTTCGTCAGCCCGTCGCGGTCGAGGTCGAGAGCGCTGTCATCGGCGAGCGGGTCTAGGCGGTTGTCCACCTCCCAGCCGTCCGGCAGTCCGTCGCCGTCCGTGTCGGCGTCGCCCGGATCCGTCTCCGCGTCGAATTCCTGCCAGGTCAACAGGCCGTCGCCGTCCAGGTCGAACTCCCCGTCGGTGGCGTCGGCCGGATCGTAGCCGTTGTCCAGTTCCCAGCCGTCGAACACACCGTCGCCGTCGCTGTCCGCTTCGGTCGGATCGAGCGCGCCGGCCGGTTCGAAGCCTGTTTCCTGCCCGTCCGTCAGCCCGTCGGCATCGCTGTCGGTCCGTTGCGGGTTGGTTCCGGCGTCGTATTCCTCGCCATTGGCCAGTCCGTCGCCGTCCGCGTCGAGCGCCGCATCGTCGGCGAGCGGGTCGAGATCGTGGTCCGCTTCCCAGCCGTCCGGCAGGCCGTCGCCGTCCGTGTCTTCGACCAGCGGATTCGAATTGAAGACGTTCACCTCGGCGGCATCGGGCAGCCCGTCTCCGTCGGTGTCCGCGTTGCGAGTGTCAGTCTCCAGGCCGATCTCGATGTCGTCCGGCAAGCCGTCGCGGTCGCTGTCCGGGTCCAGGGGGTCGCTGCCGAGATTGTACTCCCGATAGGAATCGACGCCGTCGGCGTCAGGGTCGATCGACAGCGGCCGCCACGCCGGTGCCTGGCCCTGGTCGAATTGGGCTTCGACGCCCCAGCAGCGGGCGCGGCCCTCGTCCAGTGCGCAGGAGTGGTGACTGCCGGACGCAAGGTCGAGCGGACGGACCAATTCAGCCGGCACGCTCGCCTGGCCGTCGACGTTGCGGCCCCAGCAGGCGGCCGAGTAGCTTTCCCGCTTGCCCGCGTTCAGCGCGCAGGAATGGAACCCGCCCAGCGAGAGATCGACTGCCACGCTCGGGACCGGGTCCGTCGGCGCCTGGCCGTCGGCATTCAGCCCCCAGCAGACACGCTCGCCGCCCGCCACCAGGCAACCGTGCTGGCTGCCGAGCGCGATCGGTCCGACCGGCGCGACCAGTCCGGTGGGCGGCGCGGTCGCAATTGCGGCGTTGCCCCAGCAGCGCAGCGCCGGGCCGCTCGCGGCATTGTCCAGGACGCAGCTGGCATTGCCACTGATGCTGGAGGCGAGCTGCAGCGGCTCGACAAGATCGGTCGGGGCGCCGGATACAACGCCGTCCTGGTCGCGACCCCAGCACGCGAGCTCGACGCTCTCGTCGGGTTGCCGGTCGAGCGCGCAATTGTGGTAGCCGCCGGCGGCAACGTGCAGCGGGTTGTTAAGCAGAGGTACCGTCGTCTGGCCAAAATCGTTGCGGCCCCAGCAGCGCACAGCCGTGGTTCCGTCGGTCTCGCGATCGAGGGCGCAGGCGTGGACGAAACCGACCGTCACTGCCTGCGGGTCGACGAGTCCGGGCACGACTGCCGGCGCCTGGCCAAAGTCGTTGCGGCCCCAGCATTCGACACCCGCGTCGGTCAGCGCGCAGGACGACAGGCCGCCGGCCGCGACCGCGTAGTCCGCCTGCCGCGGCAGTCGCGCGGTCAGGTACTCGAAGCCGTCCGTCAGGTCGTCACGGTCGGTATCCGCGAGCCGCGGATCGGTGCCGGACAGGTTGATTTCGACGCCGTCGACCAGGCCATCGTCGTCGGTGTCCGGCTTGTATGCCAGCGTGCCGGCGGCCACCTCGTCGCCGTCCGCCAGTCCGTCGCCGTCCGTATCGGTGAGCGTCGGGTCGGAGCCGTGCTCATTAACCTCCGCGCCGTCGTCGAGTCCGTCGCCGTCGGTGTCAGCTAAGAGGTGATCGCTGCCGTTCGAGAATTCCTCTGCATCGGTGAGGCCGTCGCCATCCGGATCGCCGTCGGCGTCGGCAACCGCGGGATCGAAGCCGTTGTCGAGCTCCCAGTTGTCGGTCAGGCTGTCGCCATCGGTGTCTCGGCTGGCCGGGTCGAGGCCGAGGCCGATCTCGTTGCCATCGGGGATGCCGTCGTCATCGGTATCGGCAAGCAGCGGATCGGAACCGGCCAGGTTCACTTCGTCGCCGTCGGCGACGCCGTCACCGTCGGTGTCCGCGTCTCGCGGCGAAGTGCCTGCTTCGTACTCCTCGAGATTGTCGAGGCCATCGTTGTCGTCGTCGGCATCCGGGTCGTCGACGTCGTGCACGGCCTCGAAGATATTGGTCAGGCCGTCGCCGTCGCGATCCAGGTCGACGGCGAGCAGGTCGATGCCTTTCGAGCTGACGAAGGCGTCCGCCAGCGCGGGCGAGTCCGTGCGCAATTCCGCGTCCAGCACGATCTGTGTGTCGCGGATCAGCGTGCCGCGCCCGTGCAGTGCCAGCTCGACCTGCGTGCCGGCGCCGTTGGCCAGGTTACCGAAGCTGCAGGCCAGGATGCCGGCATTCGCCGAGCAGCTCCCGGTGTCCGTCGTCGCGGACTGCAGTGTTAACTCTTCGGGTATTTCTACTTCGAGAACGACGTTGTCGGCATGCAGGCCGGTGACGCCGGCCGCGGGCTCTGCATTGCCGATGTCGATCGTGCCGCTGAATACGATGCCGTCGACGGCTTCGTCCGCGGACAATTCGAGTTCGACGCCGAGCACGACCAAAGGCTCGACCGTGATGTCGAGAGTCGAACAGCTCTCGAGGTCGCCGGCGTCGCGCAGGCAGGCCGTGACCGTGCGGTCGCCGGCGGATGCGTAGGTGTGCATCGCGTTGTACGCCGTCTCACCGATATTATTCAGTCCTTCGACGCTGAACAAAACACCTTCCATCGAGGCCATGTCATCGCTGTCGTCGTAGGGCGTGCCGTTGTCGTCGACGAACACCCCACCGTTGCGATCGAGCGTGCCGTCGCCCCAGAGCACCGTGGCGTCGTAGGTCGTGCCGGCATCGTCGTAGGCGGTCGCGGTCAGCATCATCGGGAAGCCGGCCGCGACGCGCTCGGGCGGTTCTATAGCGACGATTGGCGCATCGTTGACCGAGGCGATGTCGATTTCGACGATGGCCGGCTCCGCCTCGCCATAGGGCTCGGGGATCTCCGTGCTGCCGTCACTGGTCACATCGGTGAAAGCGTCACGCACGGTGAAACTGAAGCTGTCTGTGCCGAAATGATCCCGGTCGGGCGTGTAGGTCCACGTGGACATGCCTGCATCCGGCTCGGTGTCACCGGGATCGCCGCCACGCGTCAGAGTGCCGTGATCGGGCTGCTCGACGATATCGAACTCCAGGCTGTCGAGGCCGTTGAAATCGCGGTCCACGATGCCGTCCGGGTCGGTACCGGACAGCGTGAAGACAACCGAATCATCCTCGAACACGTCAACGGTCCGCACGACGGGTTGCGGCTGGCGGTAGTTGCGGGCCACGTTGACTGTCACCTGCGCCGGCGCGCTGTCGGCCAGGCCGTCGTTGACGGCATAGGTGAAGGCATCCACATCGCTGTGGAACGCGAAGTCGGACACGTAGGTCACGGTCGCGCTCGAATACGTCACGTCCTTGAACGGCGAGGTGTCGAAATTGTGGACAAAGTTCTCGTCCTGGTCGACGACGTAAAAGTCGGTCGAATTCACGGCGACGTGTTTTGGCGGTCCCATGTTACCGAGCACGAAGCCGCCGTCCGTATCGGCGTTGATGCCGTTGCCGGTCGACGCAGCCTGGCCGGCGAATGTGCCGTCAACGCCGAAGCGCTGCACGCGCAGGTTGTCGTAGTCCGCTACGTAGAGCACATCATTCGGGTCGACGGCGAGGAACGCCGGGTTGAAGAACTGGCCCGGCGCATCGCCCTCGTAGGCTCCGTCACTGACCGTGCACTGCGACGCGGCGCTGCAACTGAAACCCTTTGTGCGCTGTTCGTCGACATCGCAGGCCTGGTTGTTGCTGCCGGTGCAGCGGCCCATCCAGCCGATGTAGTCACCGCGCACGAACTGGCCCTCGTCGTCGAAGTACGACGGCGAGAACTTGTGGATGCGGTGGCAGATCGTGTCCGAGACGTACAGGCTGCCTTCCGAATCGATCTCCATGTTGTTGTCGAACTGCCTGCTGCCCCGCACGCCGCAGTCGCCGAGGCCGAAGCCCGTTATTTCGTAGTTACCGACGTCGTCGACCAGTTCGGTCACACGCAGGCTCGGGTGGCGCGGCGAGTTCGGGTTCTCCGGGTCCACTCGGCGGTAGTCGAACACATTGACGGTCGGGCCAGCGGTGACGTAAACCAGCTCGCGCTCGATGTCGACCAGCGCCCGATGCGGGTGCCAGGTACCATCGGGCGACGTATCCTGCTGGTCAACCGGCCCGAAGCCCTGCTGCTGGCAGAACGGCGGGTCGATCGACGTGTCGGTCAGCTCGGCCGCGCAACGCTGGATCGACACGACCGGCTCGCCGCCAGTGTTCGGCTGCACGAAATAGATGAAATTTTCACCGTCGACGCGAAATACGGCGTCATCGCCTTGCACGCCGCCACCGCCGTTGTCGTCGATTCGCACGTGGCCGAGGAACTCGCCCGAGGTACTCCAGCGCGAGACTCGCGGCCGCTTGTCCCATGGCGGACTGCCAGTGCCGTTCGGGTCGCAGCGCAGGTAGTGATCGAAGAAATACTCCTCGCCGTCGTCGGTGACGTGGACGTACAGCGGTTCGTAGATGAAATCGATCGGCGCGTCGTCGCCCACGGCGCAAAAGTTGTCGTTGAGGAAATTGGCAACGGCATTCGTGTTGACGGCGAGGATGTAGTCGTCCATCAGCGCCTCCGCGTTCGGCTGTGCCCCGATCCAGTCGATCAGACCGCCGACCTTGTCCGTACGGTAATCGTCGATGAAGAACGGGTGCAGCGGCGCCTCGAACTCGCCGTTCCCCGGCGGATCGACGATACGGAACTGCAGCGGGTCCGGCACGGCCCCGCGCGCCGGATCGTTTGCATACGGCAGCAGGTCGTTGTCGATGCCGGTCAGCACGATGTCGACCGGCTGCGACGTCAGGGTATTGGCGGAGTCAGCTAGTGCCTGAGGCGGCGTGTTCGTGCCGGGCGTCTTGACCGTTACGAGCTGCTCCGCTGTCGTCGTATTGGGCGGCTGGCCTTCGTCGGTCGCCGACCAGGTGACGACGGTGCGGGTATCCGGCGGGGCCATCCCGTCCGGACTCGTCGTCGAACTGGTGACGTCAGGGTGCAGGTCCGCGAGATCGACGACCAGCGGCTGGCCGAGGTTTTCGCTGTCCATGTCGACGTCCGTGGCACTTTCAATAACCAGGCCCGGCGGCGGCACGAGAATCGGCGGCTGCGTATCTTCCACGGATATAAGCTGGGTGACAGTCGCTGTCAGGTGGCCATCCTGTTCGTCGATGACGCCGTCGCCGTTGTGGTCGACGTCGGGTAGCGCCGGGCCGGGATCGCGCACGGTCCAGGTGATCTGCGTGTCGCCGATCGGCAGGACCGCGGGCGCGTCGTTAACAACCGTGACGCTGCGGCTGCACTCATCGCTGGCGGTGATCGTGGCCCGGAGGTCGGTCAGGTAGCGGGCGAATGTCGTGCCGCCGATATCCGTCGCCTCCAGTGTGACCTGGGGCTGCGACGTGCTGATCGACGGCCGCAGTACGTCGTAGACCACGAACTGCTGCGTGCGTGCCCGCGACACGGTGATCGTCGGCTCAACGATGCGTTCGACGAGGAGCTCGCCCGTCAGGGCATGACCTTTCTCGACAAGGAACGGTGCCGCCTTTTCGAGCACCTGGTAGAGCCGTATCTTGCGGTTCAGCTTGTTGAGCTGCCTGACGAGGAGTTTCGGGTCGTCGACGGCACCGACAAGTTCGGGCAGTTTGCTGCGGCTCTTCTTGAGCTTCTTGACGACTCCGGCGAACTTCGTCTCCATCGACGCGTTGAATACGAGGAGCGCGGACGGCAGGTACAGGTCCCATATGGGATAAGTCAGCGTCTCCGCGCGCCACAGAACCTCGTGGTTACCGGCCGGCACGAGGATCGGCTGCGACAGCTCTCCGGCGGTCGGGTCAATGCCCGCACTTGAGCTCCAAAGGCTCAGTCGGACATCGGTGTTGGCGTGGGCAATCTCGGGTACGCCGAGAATCCCGAAGTCGATCGGGGTGTCGCCGGGCAGGTTGCGATGGTTCGGCAGGAACAGGCGATCGTCGCCGAGCCGCGGCCACAGGCCCAGGAAATTGGTGAACTCGGCGTTGGTCTGCGGCAACTCCAGCGTGTAGTGACAGGCATCGGCCGTGTCCGGGCCGGTCGCGATGTCGGTTGGCTCCACGAGATAGGCTTTGGTGAACTTGAGTACGGTGTCGGCCGCGAGGCCGGCGACCTCCGCGGAATAGGACGTAAACGGCTCCGGCACCATGCCGAGCGGGATCGAGGCCGTGTGGGTCGAATTCAGCCCGATGATGACGCCGAGCGAGACATTGTTCTGCCGTCGTTGCTGGTCCTCGTCGAGGCCGAGTTCGTCGTCGAAGGGCCCGGCGAACTCGGCCGAGAGCGGCGCTGCGGCCAGCGAAAGGATTGCCAGCAGCGGCAGGCGGCAAAAAAAGCGTCGGATGCGCATCGCATTCTCTCGTTGTTGTGCCGGTAAACGACCGGCTATGTCAGGGTTAGCCGGAAGCCCGCCCGATTACCCCGATTTTTTTTGTTACCCGATTTGCTCAGTTATCGGTCGGCCGCTCCCCGAGCCCGGCCAGCATGTCCCGCGTGTCGGCCAGCGCGTCCGCACTGCCGGCCGGCAACCGTTCGAAAATCGCAAGCGCCTCCTGGAGGAGCACCTCGGCCTCTGCGGCCCGGCCGAGGTCGATCAACGTACCGGAATACGCCTTGATCGACATTCCGAGGTCGTGACTGTCCGGGCCGAGACTGATGCGCTCCCAGGCGACCACCCGTTCGAGCAGGTCTGCCGCAGCGCGGGACCTGCCCTGCTCGAACAGCACCATCGCGAGTTGGTACATCGGAAACGACAGGTCCGGGTGACCGGACTGGAATATCTGTTCAGCTATCGCCACGGCGCGGCGTGCCGCTGTCTCGGCGGCGTCGAGGTTGCCGCGACCGCGCTCGATACGGGACAGCAGGCCAACCGTGCTGGCCACCCGCGGATGCACCTCGCCGAACACGGCCACACGCATGTCGATGCCGCTTTGCGCATAGCGGGCGGCCTCGTCGAAACGCCCGCCCGCCTCGTGGTGCCATGCGAGGTTGTGCAGGCTCAGGGCGATCTTCGGGTGCGGCGCCTCGAACAACTGCCGGCGCAAAACCAGCGCACGCTCCATTTCGCGCCTGGCATCCTCTTGACGACCCATCTCCTGGTACACCAGCGACAGGTTGTTGACCGCGTCGGCGTGATCGTCGCTGACGACCGTGCCGATTCGCTCGTGCAGCGCGATCGCGCGCTCGATCCATTCCGCCGCTTCGGCGTGCCGCGACTGGATGCGCAGCAGGTCGCCAACATCATTCAGCATGCGTGCACGAATGCCGTGATCGTCCGGCGCTCCGTCCTCATGCACCGCGACGGCGCGCTGCAACAGGTCGATGGCAAGCGGGTAATCGGCACGTGCCTTGTAAACGCTCGACAGCGTTTCCAGCACGCTCGCCTGCACGTCTGGCGTATCGGCAAGTTCCGAGTCGACGCGATCCAGGCCGAGTTGCAGCAGCTCATGAACGGACCGTTCGTCGCCCGCATGGTTGTTCGGATTCGCTTCCTGGAACAGGCTGACCAGGAAGTCCGAGATCGCGGCCGAGTTGCGCGCTTCGGCCACGGCCTCACGCTCGGCTTCGCGGGCCTCAAGAAATCCGACGGTTGCGGCGGTACCGCCGGCCAGCAGCGCGACAAAGGTCGCAACGATGCCGACGGCGGCGGGGCGATGCCGCGCCCAATAGCGCGACAGCAGGTAGGTGAACGTGGGCGGCCGCGCGACGATCGGCCGCCGCTCGCGGTGACGAGCAATATCGTCCGCGAGTTCGCGCGCACTGCCGTAGCGCGATTCCGGCTCCTTGCGCAACGCCTTCAG
>CAYXKM010000245.1:0-1811 GCA_964465665.1 uncultured Woeseiaceae bacterium | reverse complement strand
GATGCTGCGCAAGATGCGCGACGAGTCGCAGTTCCAGAGCGGGCGCAAGATCACGCATCCGCCGCGGGTGTTCCTGGGTGCGGCGGCCAATCCGTTCAGGCCGCCCTACGACTTCCGGCCGATACGGCTCGCAAAAAAGATCGAAGCCGGCGCACAGTTCATCCAGACCCAATATTGTTTCGATGTGGAACGTTTGAAGCAGTTCATGGCCCGGGTATGCGACATGGGTCTGCACCAGAAGGCGTTCATACTGGTGGGTGTCGGGCCGCTGGCATCGGCCCGCGCCGCCGGGTGGATCCGCCAGCACGTACCGGGCGTGCACATACCCGACAGCATCATAGAGCGGCTGGCCGGCAGCACGAATCAGAAGCAGGAAGGAAAGAAAATCTGCATCGAGATGATCCAGCAGGTTCGCGAAATAGCAGGCGTGTCAGGCGTGCACGTGATGGCCTATCGCCAGGAAGAGCTCGTCGCCGAGATCATCCAGGAGTCCCGGGTGCTCGGCGGGCGCACGCCCTGGTATCCCGGCATCGACAAAAGCAAGTCATCCGAACGACAACAGGAACCGATACAACAATGAGCAAACCGAAACTCTATCACTACGAACCGAGCGCAAACTCGATGAAGCCGCTGCTGTGTCTTGCGGAAAAGGGAGTTCCGTACGAGAGCCACTACATCGACCTGCACAATTTCGAGCAGCACTCCGAGGCGTTCGTAGCACTGAATCCGAACGGCCAGGTCCCGGTGCTGATACACAATGGAGCGGTCATTACCGAATCGACGGTCATCAACGAGTACCTGGACGAAGTATTCCCCGAGAAAAGGCTGGTGCCGAAGGATCCTGTCGCGCGGGCGCGTATGCGCGTCTGGAACAAGTTCGTGGATGAGTATTTCTGTCCGGCGCTGAGCCGGATCGGCTGGAGCATCATCATCCCGCAGATCGCAGCGCGGCTGAAATCCGGGGAACTCGAGGAAGCGCTGAAGAAAGTGCCGCTCGAGGAACAGCGACGCAAGTGGCGAACGGCGGCTACCGAGTCGTTCACTCCGGCGGAGCTGGCCGAGGCAAGACGCCAGGTCGCCGTATCCATCGAACGCATGGAAAAAATACTGCAAAACTCGAAATGGCTGGCCGGCGACGAGTATTCGCTCGCCGATGTGAATTCCTATTCCATGGTCGCCGGCGTGCCGCGGCTGATCCCGGAAGCGATGAGCGAGGAAAAGACGCCGCGGGCGATGGACTGGCTGCGACGAATGAACGAGCGGCCCGCGGTGAAGGCAGCGCTCGCGACCTCACGCGTGCCGAAGCCAGGTCACTGATCCATGGCTGCGACAGTACGACTGGAACGGTCCGGCCGCATTGGCCTCGTCATCGTCGACAATCCGCCGGTCAATGCGATATCCCAATCAGTCCGGCAGGGCTTGCAGGATTGTTTCACGGCAGCCGCGCGGGATGCGTCCATCGACGCCGTGGTACTGCTGTGCGACGGACGCACGTTCATCGCCGGCGCCGACCTTGCCGAATTCGATGCGCCGATAGCCAAGCCGACCTGCCATAAGGTTTTCTCGGTCATCGAAGGGATGGACAAACCCGTCATTGCCGCGCTGCACGGAACCGCCCTCGGTGGCGGTCTGGAAACGGCACTCGCCTGCCACTATCGCGTTGCCAACAGCGGTGCGCGTCTCGGGTTTCCGGAAATCAACCTGGGTATCGTGCCGGGCGCGGGCGGGACTCAGCGCTTGCCGCGTATCGTCGGTGTGCAGACCGCATTGCGTATGCTCCTGTCCGGCGAGCCGATCGATGCCAAAGAGGC
>CAYXKM010000244.1:0-2916 GCA_964465665.1 uncultured Woeseiaceae bacterium | reverse complement strand
TATACGCAGGTTGCGCAGTACTGCGTACTCATCTTCGCCTACACCGTGCCCGCGATTTTCATCGCCATCCAGATCACCGGCAACGCCATTCCGCAGCTCGCCTTCGGCGCGGACGTCAATAGCAGCGGCATTGGCCTGCTCGACAAACTCGACGACATCGTGACTTCGCTTGGCTTCAATCAGTACACGAGCGGATCGAAGAGCACGATAGACGTCTTCTGCATCACACTGGCGCTGATGGTAGGCACGGCCGGGCTGCCGCACGTCATCGTCCGCTTTTTCACCGTTCCCAAAGTGCGCGACGCACGCCTGTCCGCGGGTTATGCGTTGCTGTTCATTGCCATTCTCTACACTACCGCACCGGCAGTCGGTGCCATGGCGCGATTCAATTTGCTGGCCACGGTACAACCGGGCGCGGTCGGCGCGGCCGAGGGCAACCTGCGGATCGATTCGAGACCAGACTGGATGCGCAACTGGGAACGCACCGGGCTGGTGACGATCGAGGACAAGAACGGCGACGGGCGCATCCAGTACTACAACGACGCGAACGCGGAGTTCGCGCGCACCGCAGACTCCTTCGGCTGGCAGGGGAACGAACTCGTTGTCGATAACGACATCATGGTGCTGGCAAACCCCGAGATCGCGGGCCTGCCGGACTGGGTCATAGCGCTGGTTGCCGCCGGAGGCATAGCCGCCGCCTTGTCGACCGCAGCCGGATTGTTGCTGGTGATTTCCGCTGCCGTGTCGCACGACCTGATCAAGGGCATATTCGTGCCCGGCATTTCCGAGAAACGCGAGTTGCTCGCAGGGCGCATTGCCGCAGCGTTTGCGATCCTTATAGCCGGCTACCTCGGCTTCGACCCGCCCGGCTGGGTCGCGCAGGTGGTGGCATTCGCGTTCGGTCTCGCCGCAGCGTCACTTTTCCCGGCCATCATGCTCGGCATTTTCGTCAAGCGCGCCAACAAGCAAGGTGCGATCGCCGGCATGCTCGCGGGCCTGTTCTTTACGTACGGCTATATCGAGTATTTCAAAGGCTTGTTTCTCAAGTGGGCGGGTTCGCCGTGGGGCGAGAACACTGCTGAGCACTGGTTCCTGGGCATCTCGCCGGAGGGCATCGGTGTTATCGGCATGCTGCTGAACTTCGCCGTGGCGCTCACGGTCAGCCGCTACACAGCGCCGCCGCCGGAACACATTCAACACCTCGTCGAGCAGATCCGGGTGCCGCGCGAGATGGAGCCGCAACGGTGAGCTGCCGGATTCGCCAATGAGCAGGAACCACGACGACAGTTCCCACAGCAACATGCGCCGGGTGCAGTTCGCGCTGGTCCTGACCGCGTCATTCATGGTCGTCGAGGTCATCGGCGGCATCATTTCCGGATCGCTCGCGCTTCTCGCCGATGCCGGGCACATGCTGACCGACTCGATGGCGCTGGCGCTCGCGGCGCTCGCCTTTCGCATGAGCGCCAAGCCCGCCGATGCGCGACGGAGTTACGGCTACCAGCGCTTCCAGATCCTCGCCGCGTTCGTCAACGGACTGAGCCTGTTGCTGATCGTCGGCTGGATACTGTTTGAGGCCGTCAAACGCCTGATGTCGCCGCCCGAGATCATCGCGAGCACGATGCTGGTGGTCGCCTCCGCGGGACTGGTCGTCAACATGCTGGCCTTCATCGTGTTGCACGGCGGCGATCGCGACAACATGAACATCCGCGGCGCGGCACTGCACGTCGCCGGCGACATGCTGGGATCCGTGGCTGCGATTATTGCCGCACTCGTCATAATGTATTTCGGCTGGATGCCGATCGATCCGCTGCTTTCGATATTTGTAGCGCTCTTGATTCTGCGCAGCGCCTGGAACCTGGTGCTGCGAAGCGCACATGTCCTGCTGGAGGGCGCGCCCGAGTGGCTCGAGATCGGCGAGATGAAAGCGAAGATCGTTGCGCGCGTGCCTGCTGTGAAAAACATTCATCACGTGCACGTGTGGGGCCTGACGCCGCAGCATCTCATGCTGACCATGCACGTGACTCTGGCGGAAGCGCATGCCGCGACGACACCGGTCATTCGGGAAATCAAGCGGGTTTTGCGCGACGAATTCGGCATCGATCATTCGACCATTGAAGTCGAAGCCGATGACTGCGCCGACAAACCCCTGTAGGAGCCCGCATTGCGGGCGACGCGTTGTTGAATAAGGGTGACAGTTACCCTAATTTAAAATCGAATTAAGGTAACTGTCACCCTAATTGCGGTCGTCCGGGTGCACGATGCCGATGTAGGGCAGGGTGCGATTCTGCTCGGCGTAATCGAGGCCGTAACCCACCACCCATTCGTCGCCGATGTTGAACCCGAGGTAGTCGATATCGACGTCGGCCGTGGTCATGTGCGCTTTGTGGAGCAGGGCGCAGGTACGGATGGATGCGGGTTCACGGGCTTTGAGCATGTCGATCAGGTAATGCAGGGTCTGCCCGGTGTCGACGATGTCCTCGACGATAAGCACGTGCCGGCCCGTGATGCTGCCGCGCACATCCATGACCAGGCGCACGGCGCCGCTTGGCACCGCCCGGTCTTCGTAATTGGAAACGGCGATGAACTCGATGCGCCGCGGAATGGTCAATGCGCGTGACAGGTCGGCGAGGAAAATAAACGAGCCCTTCAGCACACCAAGCAGCACGATTTCGCCCTTGTCCTCGTAGTCCTTCGATATCTGCGCCGCGAGTTCGCGAACCCGCATGTGGATCGTGGATTCGCTGATAAGGATTTCGGGTCTCGTGGTGCTCAAGATGAGTTGGCTCTTGCAGTTATCCATTGGGTGATCTGAATGTACTCCAAAGAAAAACAGCGGTCGAACCGATTCTTCGCTTATCGACTGAAGAATCGGTTCGACTCCTGTTTGGTGCTATTGTACAAGCCACTTCGATCTGC
>CAYXKM010000243.1:0-21147 GCA_964465665.1 uncultured Woeseiaceae bacterium | reverse complement strand
AAGGCTTTTTTGTTTGTTGGCTGGGAGCTGCCTATTTGCCGACGATCCGGATGCCGGATTCATCGCCTATGATCAGCACGTCAGCCGGCCGGTGGGCAAATAGGCCGACGGTCACGACGCCAGGGAGCTGATTGATCCGGGTCTCCATCTCCATCGGATTGCTGACGACCAGGTTATGGACATCGAGAATGTGATTACCGTTGTCGGTAACGAATTTCTCCCTCCAGACAGGCTGGCCGCGCATTTTGGCGAGCTTTCGCGCCACAAACGACTGGGCCATCGGTATGACCTCGATCGGCAATGGAAACTTGCCCAACATCCCGACCAGCTTGCTGTCATCGATGATGCAGACAAACTTTCGGGCGGCGCCGGCGAGGACCTTTTCGCGGGTCAGCGCCCCGCCACCGCCCTTGATCAGCTGCAGGTGCTTGTTCGCTTCATCAGCCCCGTCAATATACAGATCGATATCGCCGACTTCGTTCAGCAGCGATACCTCGAATCCCAGTTCCTCGAGCCTGGCTGTTGTCGCGGTCGAACTTGAGACCACGGCACGAATGCGGTCTCTGACCCCCGGCAAAATATCGATCAGATGATTCACGGTAGTGCCAGTGCCAACCCCGAGTACAGCATCGCCCTCAATGAAGTTGAGGGCTGCTTTCGCAGCATTCTTTTTCTTGTCGTCGGCCTGCATGGTCTCGTTTGATTCCGATTTGTAGCGTGGCCCGCGATATCGGACAGGAAGATCAAAGCTCGATTCGGCCGTGAGCTTAGCGGATCGACGTTGGCTGCGCCAGATCGCGGGTCTCAAAACGAAATATGCCCGCATTCGCGGGCATATCTCTTGTTTTGGAAGAAGGCTTACGGCAAACGCGCCGGCTTCAGAGCCGTCGTGCCGCCGATCTTCCAGTCAGTCAGCTAGCCTTTCTTGGAGCCCATGCTTGGCGCTGCCGGCTTGCTGGCCTTCCTCTTGGCTTTGCGCTTGGACTTGCGCTTGGCCTTCTTCTTCTTCGCTTTTTTCTTGGTCTTGCGTTTGGCTGCTTTCTTTTTGGCTTTTCTCTTGCCCTTTTTCTTGCCAGCCTTTCTCTTCGTCTTACGCTTCGCAGCTTTCTTCTTCGCTGCCTTCCGCTTCTTGCCGCCTTTGCGCTTCGAAGCCTTCTTACTTGCCTTCTTTCTGGTAGCCATCATTTTCTCCGTGTCGGGTACCCGGCGTTGAGTATATACAACAAAAGCTAAAAATCCAGCAAGTTAAGTGAACGGGTTAACATTTTCGAATATCCCGAATTCATGAGATTTCGGCGTGAAAATGCCTGCGAGAAATATCCTGGCATGTCCGTACGGCGGGAAGAATGATTCATGTCCGTTATCAGCAACAGAGAATTTATGCGGCTCGCTGAAAAAAATCCGCCGCAAGCCACACGCAGAAAACGTCGGCGGACATTCTCGGAAATAATTATTGCGACGTTCTCACGAGCCCGGAACCGGTCGTCAGAAGTTGCTGCGATGGGCCTTATGTGGCCTCGGTGACAATGCAAAAAAGCCCTATATCCCAAGGGTTTGGCGCAATTTTTGCGACTTTCTGGCATTCGAAGGCGACGCCGACAAGTTTCGGTTTCAGAAATAATTTGCGGTGTCTCAAGAATGAAAACGTTCGATCGTAGTAGCCGCCGCCCATACCGATGCGGTGACGATCGGAGTCAAACGCAACCACCGGCACGATGACCAGGTCGAACTGCGACGCTGCCAGTGCGGGACCGCCGGTCGGCTCCGGAATGCCGAACGGGCCGCTGGCGAATTCGCTGTCCGGCCGAATTTCATGGAAGGTCAATTGGCCGGTGCCGCGCGTGTTCGGGACGAAAATGCGCTTCTTCATGCGCCAGGCGCGCAGGATTATGGCCGACGTGTCGACCTCGCTGCCGATCGACAGATAGCAGGCCACCAACCTGCTGCGTACAAATGCCGGCAAGCGCACGACTCGATTCGCAATCGTTGCTGACGCACTCACGCGTTCAGTCGCGGTCATTGCGCTGCGTCGATGGCGGGCATCGCGTCGTATTGTGGATTGCGTTGTCATGGTGTGGCTCTTGCAGGGCCGGTTGCGGATTGCGCCGCCGGGGACCCCTCAGGTCCGATCGTGCACGCAACAGCTGAGCGGCGGCTGGCTGCCGTCCGGTACCGTCCCGGCCGGTTGCGCTCGAACTTGTCCAGTGAACGCGGAGTGAAGGGATGACGCCTCCCGCCTGTGCCGTTGCCGGCCGTCGCTCTCGAACCGGAGCAACAAGTGGGGCCAGCCGTGACAACAACAGGCTTCCCACCGGGGTGGTAGCGCATATGTTGCCTACAGAGCACGACCCCGAGGTAAAACGTTAGGGTCGAAAGGTTTCCAGGCCAGCATCGTACACTGCAGGAGGCGTCAATTCTGTCTGCACCGGAGAGTCTCCTCGAGCCGACTCCTCACGGTTTGGTATTCCCGCTTTACAGTTCCAGTTGCCGTCCGGCACCCAGTGCGGCGTCCACTCGATCGGCAATCAGTTTCAGTCTTGGGCCAAAATGATTCTCGAGGGCCTTGTCCTTGGCCCGCGAATGCAGCAATTCGTTCGCCATGTTCAGAGCCGCCATGACGGCTATCCGGTCGAGACCGACAACCTTTCCGCTATCGCGAATTTCGCGCATTTTTGCGTTGAGTACTTCGGCCGAATCCAGCAGGTCCGTTCGTTCGCTGGCAGGGCACGACACCTGGTATTCCTTTTCCAGGATTCGGACACTCACATGAGCATATATATCGTTCATTGATAAACCCCGTCAGGTTTGCGGGCAAGCACGACGGTGTCAGCCTCCCTGTTCCATTGCCTTGAGACGCCCGATCATCGCCTCGACCCGGGCCCGGACCTGTTCATTCTTCTGCAGCAAGGTCGCGCGCTCTGCCGTGAGCACATCCTGTCGCTGCTTCAAGGAACGATTTTCGTCCTGGAGCTGGTCGCAGACGTTGACGAGCGCGTCAACGCGCTGCTCCAGCCGCTTGAGCTGTTGTTCGAACATTGCGTTGACGTTGTCAGCCATAGCGGCAATATAGAGCCGCGACGGCGTAGAATCAATCGGTGTCAGAGCCAAAGTCAGAATGAAATGGCTCGCCGGGACATTACATGGGATTATTCGAACTGGCGGGAATGCCCCGCTGGAAAACAGGACTCGGCCAGCGGCAAATGACGGAAACCGTCGAACAAGGCGAACTTGATGCTGCGCTCCGGCGTTGCGGATCCAGCTGGAATGCATCGCGAGCGCACGGGCTCGTCTGCAGCCGCCTGGCGCTTTGCGGCGCAGACGCACTGGACAGCTGGCTGCCTCAGGTACTCGAGGACACCGATCCCGACGACGCATTGCAACTGGAGTGTGCTGCACAGCTTCGGAAGCTGCACGACGACACGCATCGCCAGCTTGCTGAACGCGGTTCCGAGTTTGCCTTGTTGCTGCCGGACGAGAACGAGAGTGCGGCGGTTCGCACCGAGGCCATGGCACAATGGTGCGAAGGGTTTCTCAACGGTCTCGTAGTGCGGGTGCAGGGAGATCAGCTGAAAAAGAGACTTTCCAGCGACCCACTGAACGACATAATCCGGGATATGCTGGAAATCTCCCGTGCCGCCGTGGACGAGGATGACGATGACGAAGCCACTGAAGCCGCGTTCGTGGAAGTGCACGAATATCTTCGCGTCGCCGCACAGCTGGTCTATGAGGAACTGGCGGAATTTCGCAGGCCGGCAACGGTCAGAGGCAACGCATCGAGGCAGGTGCACTGAATACGGTATGTCTTTGGGGAAACCATGAACAGCGAGGAATTTGCGCGCCGGCGGCAGACACTCATGCGCATGGTTGGCGAGAACGGAATCGCCATCCTGCCGAGTGCGCCGCAGGCCGTGCGAAGCCGGGATGTCGAGTACAAATTCCGGCAGGACAGTGACTTCTATTACCTGACCGGGTTCGCCGAACCAGAATCGGTGGCGGTGCTTGCGCCGGGTCGCGATAACGGCGAGTTCATCCTGTTTTGCCGCGAACGCGACAGCAACAAGGAACGCTGGGACGGGTCTCGATCTGGGACGGACGGGGCGGTGGCCGATTTTGCGGCGGACGATGCATTTCCTGTCGCCGACATCGACGACATCCTGCCAGGGATAATGGAGTCGAGGAGCAGCGTGTACTACACCATGGGCGCCTACGCCGACTTCGACACGCAGGTGTCGGAGTGGGTCAAATCGCTTCGATCGAAGGGGAATTCAGGGATTCACACCCCGCAGGAGTTTGTTGCCCTCGACCATGTATTGCATGACATGCGCTTGTACAAGAGCCGGGCCGAAACAGCAGCAATGCGCCGTTCGGCAAAGGTCGCGGTCGGCGCGCATACGAGAGCCATTTCCATGATCTCTCCCGGTCTGTTCGAGTACGAGGTCGAGGCGGAATATCTTCACGAATTCCGGCGCAATAATGCGACCACATCTTACTGTCCCATAGTCGGGACAGGTGCGAATGCGTGCACGCTGCACTACATCACAAACAGCGCCAGGCTTGCCCCGGGTGACCTCGTGCTGATCGATGCGGGCTGCGAGCTCGACTATTACGCTTCTGACATTACCCGAACCCTGCCAGTGAGCGGCAGATTCTCGCCGGAGCAACTGGCCGTCTACGAGATCGTGCTGGAAGCGCAGCTGGCTGCGATTGACAAGGCGCGCGTTGGCAATCACTGGAACGAGCCGCACGACGCGGCGGTCAATGTCATTACCCGTGGTCTGAAGAAGCTGGGTCTGCTCCAGGGTTCCGTGCAGCGCCTGATCCGTGACGGCGCCTACCGGGAATTTTTCATGCATCGCACGGGCCACTGGCTCGGCATGGATGTCCACGACGTGGGTGACTACAAAGTCGGCGACGAGTGGCGACAACTCGAGTCCGGCATGGTAATGACGGTAGAACCGGGCATTTACATCAGCGACAGCCGCAAGGTGCCGGCACGCTGGCGAAATATCGGAGTCCGCATCGAGGACGATGTGGCGGTCACCAGTACAGGACCGGATATCCTGACCGCCGCACTGGTCAAGGAACCTGATGCAATCGAAAAGCTGATGGCTGCGTAGAATCGCATGCTACGGTCGGCGACATCGACAGGGCCTGACTACGACATCATCGTCGCGGGTGGCGGCATGATCGGCAGCTGCCTTGCGGTCGCTCTCGAGCCACTCGGCTTGAGCGTTGCCGTAGTCGAACCAGTCGCGCACGCCGACGCCGGGCAACCCAGTTTTGACGAACGCTCGACGGCATTGTCACGCAGCAGTCAGCGCATGTTCGAAGCGATGGGCCTTTGGTCCGACATCGCGGCTTCCGCGACACCCATACGCAGCATTCATGTATCCGAGAAGGGACGATTCGGCTTTTCCCATATAGACGCGGCCGAACAGCAGGTCGAGGCTCTTGGCCATGTGGTGATCAACCGCGTACTTGGCGAAGTGCTGAACGACGCCCTGTTGCGCCTGAAAAACGTGCACCTGATGTGCCCTGCACGAATTACTTCCATGGAGAGATCGGAGGACGCGGTCGTTGCACACATGGAATCGGAGGGCAAAACGAGTGGAGTTCGTTGCCGTTTGCTGGTCGCTGCCGATGGTGCCGCATCCACGGTGCGTGACATGCTGGGGATCAGTGCCACCAGCAGCGACTATTTGCAGCAGGCGGTAATTGGCAATGTATTGCCCGAGATTGCACCGGAGAACCGCGCGTTCGAGCGATTCACCGGCGAGGGCCCGATTGCAATGCTGCCGATCGCGGACAAGCGCGCCGCGTTTGTCTGGATCCTGCCGCCCGATCGGGCCCGTGCCGTAATGCAAATGAGCGATGCCTCATTCACTGATGCGCTGCAGGAAGCGTTTGGCCTCCGTCTGGGGCGATTTTCGAGGGTTGGCCAGCGTTCGGCGTATCCGCTGGCAATGACTCGCGCAAATGGTCTCATCGCACGGCGAGGGGTGCTGGTCGGCAACGCCGCGCACGGCCTGCACCCGGTCGCGGCACAAGGATTCAATCTCGGGCTTCGTGACGTCGCGGCGCTTTGCGATTGTCTCCTCGAGTCCGTGCTTGCGGCAGCGCCTGACAAGGCCGATGCAGGATCGGACCTGTTACTCGAATCGTATGCCCGGTGGCGGCGGTCCGATCAGCGCAAAGTACTGCGATTCACCGACGGTCTGGTGAGACTGTTTGGAGATCAGCGCATGCCGCTCCGATTCATGCGCAATGCCGGAATGCTGGGCTTCGACCTCATCCCCGGCGTTCGCTCGCTGTTTGCCCGGCACACCATGGGCCTTGCCGGCAGGCTGCCCAGGCTGTCGCGGGGCGTACCCCTGCGATGAACGGGAAGTTCGACATTGTCATTGCCGGCGCCGGCATGGTCGGACTGACTCTGGCATCGCTGCTCAGGCAAACCAAATTCGCGGAGAAACTGCGTGTGACGGTCGTTGACTCCGGAAACGAACCGCGCTTCGATGTCACCGAGGACATCGACCTGCGTGTTTCGGCAATTTCGCCGGGTTCGGCAGAAATCCTCGATCGTGCAGGCGTGTGGAAGGAGATCCGCTCGATACGTGCGTGCCCGTTCGCCGCGATGCGAGTGTGGGACGCTGATAGCGATGTCGAAGGTCCGGAGACGCTGCGCTTTGACGCAGCCGACTTTGCGCTGCCGGAGCTTGGCACTATCGTCGAGAACACGCTGATCCAGGATCGCTTGCTGCATCGGCTCGTGAAGGACGGTCAAGCAGTGCGTTTTGCAGCCAGGATAAACAGGGCGCAGAGTGACGGTGATCGGTACCTGGTCGACGTCGCCGACGCACCACCGCTGCGGCCGGAATTGCTGATCGCCGCCGACGGTAGCAATTCCTTTGTACGGAACGCGGCCGGCATCGGCCTGCGCTCATGGCGCTATGCGCAGTCGGCGTTTGTGACCCATGTGCGCCCGGAAAGGCATCATTGTGATACGGCATGGCAGAGATTCCTGCGGAGCGGGCCGATTGCCTTGTTGCCGCTCGCCGACGGCAGAGTATCGGTGGTCTGGTCGACCAGCGATGAATTGGCAAGGGAGGCAGTTGCGGCATCGGACGGCGAACTCGGCCGGATGCTTGGCGAAGCCAGCGATTTTGTGCTCGGCAAGCTGCAGCCGGCGGGTCCGCGCGGTGCATTTCCATTGCAGGCGCAGTACGCAACGCAGTATGCGTTGCCGGGCCTCGTTCTGGTCGGAGACGCGGCGCACAGCGTGCACCCGCTTGCCGGGCAGGGTGCGAATCTCGGTATTGCCGATGCCGCGGTATTGACAGAGATGATCGGCGAGGCGCTGGCCCGCGGCGACCATCCTGGCGACCTGCCGTGCCTGCGCCGCTACGAACGTGCACGGAAAGGGGCCAACCAGCTTATGCTGCGGTTCATCGACGGGATCTCGGAACTTTTCGCCAGCGAATCTGCAACAGTCTCCCGCCTGCGCAGCAGCGGCATGCGCCTGTTCAACCACAGCGGACCGGTGCGCAGGCAGGTCGCGCGGGTGGCACTGGGACTGCGCCGGTAGGACGCAAGACAGTGTAGAATCGGCGGAGTTTCGACCGCACATTACTGCAGAATTCGGCCAACACAAAACAATAAAGGCGGCTGCATGACGAAAAACACTGTATGGGTGCTGGCAGCCATTCTGACTGCCGTTGGAACGTCGATGTTCCTGTACAAGTGGCTGGTATTGGGTTTCCCCCTGTACGAAAAACAACAAATACCGGCGTGGACCGTCGAGACCACGATTCGCTTCGACAGTGGGCCTGGTTCGATCAAAGTCAACCTGCAGATTCCGAACCTGACACCAGGGTTTGGCAAACTCGATCATTATTCCGTCTCCAAGAATTTCGGCTTTGGCGTCAACTATGCCGGCGGTGGCCGCGAGGCGCAGTGGACCGTCCGGCGGGCGGACGGGCAACAGACCCTCTACTATCGAATCGTTGTTTACGAGGACAAGGGAAGCCAGCAATCGGACACCACTCCGCCCTTTCCGATACCACCACTGATCCCTGAACCACTGAGGACAGCGGTAGAGGTACTGGTCGCCGAGGTGCGGGAGCATTCCGCCGACCCGGCCTCGTTTACCGCGGAACTGCTGCGGCTTATCAACAATCCGTCGCCGAATTCCAATATCGAACTGATCCTGGCAGACGCGCAATCGAATGCCGACCTTGTGCAGACCATGACTACGATCCTGGCATTCGCCAGGATCCCGGCACGCATGATCCGCGGGCTCGTCCTCCAGGACCAGCAACGCGACGTCACGCCGGTGCCCTGGCTGGAAATTCATGACGGAGACCGGTGGCGTTACTTCAACCCGACCAGCGGGGCCGAAGGACTGCCGAACAATTACCTCATCTGGTGGCGCGGGAGCGATCCGCTGATTCGGGTCGAAGGAGGCAGCAACGTTGTAGTGAGCTTCGCTGCGCAGACGAATTACCTCGATGCAATGGCGATAGCCGAAAAGCGCGCGGAAATCGAACAGTCGCCGCTGTTCGACTTTTCGCTGTACAGCCTGCCGATCCAGACACAGTCCGTCTACAGCGTAATCCTCATGATCCCGATCGGTGCCCTGATCATGGTCCTGATGCGGAATGTCATTGGCATCGACACGTTTGGAACGTTCATGCCTGTGCTGATTGCTCTGGCGTTTCGCGAAACGCAGCTGTTTTGGGGTCTGGTACTTTTCGTACTGCTGGTAGCGATGGGTCTCAGCATCCGTTTCCTGCTCGAACGGCTGCGATTACTGCTGGTACCAAGGCTCGCGTCCGTGCTTATCGTCGTGGTCATATTGATGATGCTGGTCAGCATCCTGTCCCACAAGCTCGGCATGGAAACCGGGCTGTCTGTGGCGTTGTTCCCGATGGTTATCATTGCCATGACCATTGAGCGCATGTCCGTGGTATGGGAGGAACGTGGCCCGGGCGATGCGATGCGCGCCGGCGTAGGCAGCATGGTTGTGGCCATTGTCGCCTTCCTTGCGATGGACATGGACTGGCTCGAGCACCTGGTATTCGCATTCCCGGAATTGCTGTTGGTCGTGCTGGCTGCTGTGATCCTGCTTGGCCGATACACCGGGTACCGGTTCACGGAACTCGGGCGATTCAAAGCCATAGGCAGGGACTGAAATGCTGCCTGGTGTGAAACGGCTCAGGAATGCCGGAGTACTCGGTCTGAACGAGCGCAATTCAGAATTGATCATGCGGCTCAATCCGCGCCGCTTCTATCCGCGAGTCGATGACAAAGTGCTGACCAAAAAGCTGGCGATCGAGGCCGGAATGGCGGTGCCTGAACTTTACGGCGTCATTGACAACCAGGGGGACGTGCACAAGTTTGCGCAGATCGTCGAGGGCCGGGAAAGTTTTGTCATCAAACCGGCGCAAGGCAGCGGAGGTGACGGAATCATTGTAATCGTCAGCAGAACCAAGCGGCGGCGGGACAGTTTTCGTACTGCGGGCGGTTTGCTGATTAGCCAGGGGGAGCTGGAACACCATATTTCGAATATCGTCAGCGGCCAGTACAGCTTGAGCGGCGGCAAGGATGCGGCGCTGATAGAGTACTGCGTGCAATTCGATCCGCTGTTCGAGCAAGTAAGCTACCAGGGGGTGCCGGATATCCGGGTCATCGTTTATCGCGGGTACCCGATCATGGCAATGGTGCGGCTGCCAACGCGGTCGTCGGATGGCAAGGCGAATCTGCACCAGGGCGCTGTGGGTGTCGGCATCGACATGAGCACGGGAATTACTCTGAAGGGCGTGCTCGGCAACGACATCGTTGAGGAACATCCCGACACCGGAGCCATGATCGCCGGTCTCAGAATCCCGCAATGGGATTTCATCCTGCAGTCATCGGCGCGCGCGCTGGAAGTGTCGGGACTCGGTTACGTCGGCGTGGATATGGTCATCGATCGCAACCTGGGACCGCTGATTCTGGAAATGAACGCCAGACCGGGTCTGAACATCCAGATTGCGAACGGCGTCGGTCTCGCAGGGCGCGTTGCCCGTATCGACGAGATCTATGATGCGGGCGACGACCCGGCAACTCGCGCGCAAGTCGCCCGCCGTGAATTCACATCCGAACGCCAGGAGTCGTTGCCGCTCGGCGACGTTGAGGCCTAGTTGACTTTGATCTGGTCCGCGAGCCAGCGATGCATGCGTGTCTCCAGGACCTCGAGCGGCAATGCACCGCCTCCGAGCAGGGCATCGTGGAACGCGCGGATGTCGAACTTGTCGCCGAGTGTCTGTTCCGCGTTCCTCCTCAGATCAAGTATCTTCAGCTGGCCGATCTTGTAAGCGAGCGCCTGTCCCGGCCAGCCGATGTAACGATCGATTTCATTGGTGATATCGAGCTCGGTTTTCGCAGCATTGGCTTTGAAGAAATCGATCGCCTGCTGGCGCGTCCATCCTTTGTAGTGCATTCCGGTATCGACCACCAGACGCACCGCGCGCCACATCTCGTAAGTGAGTGCACCGAACCGTGAGTAGGGATCCTTGTAAAGACCCAGGTCATAACCCAGGCTCTCGCTGTACAGGCCCCAGCCTTCGGTAAATGCGGTGAACCCCGAGTAACGGCGAAAGGCCGGCATGTCACCGAGCTCCATTTGCAATGCAATCTGCAAGTGATGGCCTGGCATCGCTTCATGCACCGACAGTACTTCCATTTCGTACTTCGGCCGGACTTCGGGTTTGTACAGGTTGACGTAGTAATAACCGGCGCGACTGCCGTCCGCGGCAGGGCGGCTGTAATAGGCGGTCGTCGTGTCCGGTGCGATGTTGTCTGGAATCGGCCGCAGGCCGTAAGGCATGCGCGGCAGCACGCCGAACAGTTTCACCA
This sequence comes from uncultured Woeseiaceae bacterium, assembly GCA_964465665.1. Classification (GTDB taxonomy): domain Bacteria; phylum Pseudomonadota; class Gammaproteobacteria; order Steroidobacterales; family Woeseiaceae; genus JAKEGN01. The sequence continues at coordinate 10,254 of CAYXKM010000243.1, read as the reverse complement.
GCTCAGGGTCGATGCGCTTGCAGATCGCAAGATACGCATCGAAAAGCTGCTCGGGAGTCTCGTAATAGAACTGCGGGTCGGTGCGGAGGAACGCGAGAAAATCCTCGAAGCTGCCGGCGAATTCAAGTTCGTCGATGATCAGCTGCATTTCACCGCGTATGCGTTGTACTTCGCTGAGCCCAAGACGGTGAATTTCGTCGGGGGTCATGGCGGTCGTTGTATAGACCCGGGTCCGGTATTCGTAAAACGCCTTGCCGTCCGGCAGCGACGATGCATCGATGCTGTCGCGGCTCGCGGGCAGGTAGGTATCGTCGAAGTAACGGCTGAATTTGCGATACGCGGGTACTATCGAATCGTCGATGATCGCCTTCGCTTCGGCTCGCAGCCGTTCCTGTTCGGCGCCCGGAATGGTGTCCGGAAAATCACGGAACGATTTGTAGAACGGGCTGTCTTCCGCATTCTCCACGAGTTGGGCGGCGATCTGATCGGGTACGCGCTGCATCAGGACCTTCGGCGGCATGTAACCCCTTTTCCGGCCCTCCTCCTGCAGGGCAATGGTTTGGTCTATCACAGTCCCGATCGACGCCATTCGCTTCAGCCAGTCGTCAAAATCGGCAACTGTCATCAGCCGGATCCGTTCTGCGACCTCGTCCAGCGTCTGCACGCCGCCGCGTTGATTAATCGGTATCAGGTAATCGCGGAAACGGAATCCCTCGATGTCGGTCATCAGGTCGCGGCGAAAAAGCTCGTAGTTGAGCTGATCCATCTCGTCGAGTTGTGAGGAGTCGATCGCCAGCAGCCGTGCATTGAACGCACGCTGCATTTCCTGGCGAGATGCGATGGACTCAAGGCTCGAGTCCTGCCAGCGGTCGTTATAACGGCGATCGCCAAGCGACGATGCCATGACAGGATTTTCCCTGAGCTGCCATTCCCAGGCGTCCTCGAGCAACGCGGCGAAATCATCGCGAGCCGCCGGGTAGGCAGAATTTCCGATAAGAATCAGCAGTATCGCAGTTGTGTTTCGAATCATGCTCATGGTCCGGTCCAGCCAGTACGATGCGGCATTGTTGCCGCCTTCCGGGCTGCTGGCAACCAACAGCTGACTTGGCTATCATGCGCGCACCAATCGACAGCGCACGCAGAAGAGTCCCCTACAGGGGCGCCGAAGGCGCAACTCGCTCGGAAACGCTCAGGCAAAAGGACTGCATGCGCTGATTGGCTCTGGAGAGAGGCCGGAAACGGTCCGCCGAAGGGGTAAGCGGCCGGCAGGGCGTGAGATCTCTCAGGTAATCAGGACAGAGGGGCGACTGCGAAAGTCCAGTCCGTCGGCGTCGAGTTCGGCTTTTAATCGATGGCACGGACAGGGGTCTGGCAGTCGCTTTTTTTTGCCTGATCGATGCGACCGGGAGAGATCGTGGGGAAGCGAACACCGCTCTATGAGTGCCACGCCGACAGCGGCGCTCGCATGGTTGATTTCGGCGGCTGGGACATGCCATTACATTACGGCTCACAGCTCGACGAGCACTACGCGGTGCGCCAGCACGCCGGCGCATTCGATGTATCGCACATGGCAGTCGTCGATGTCGAAGGTGTTGAGGCGCTGCAATTCCTGCAAAAGCTTCTGGCAAATGACGTCGCGAGGCTCGGCGTCTCCGGCAAGGCGCTCTACAGTTGCATGCTGAGGCCGGACGGCGGAGTCATCGACGATCTCATCGTGTACTTTCGCGCACCCGGCTGCTACCGCGTCGTGGCCAATGCGGCAACCCGGGACAAGGACCTCGCCTGGCTGCAACAGCAGATAAGCCCGTTTGCGGTCACGGTCGAGGAAAGGCGCGACCTCGCGATGATTGCGCTGCAGGGACCGAAAGCCAGAGAGCTTGCCGCGTCCGTCATTGATCGCCGGTTCCGCGAGCGGGCGCTTGCGCTTGCGCCGTTCGTTGCAATGGAAGCCGGGGACCTGTTCATCGCAAGTACCGGCTACACGGGCGAAGACGGATTCGAGATCGTGTTGCCTGCGCAGGCCGCCGCGGAATTCTGGCGGCGCTGCATCGACGCCGGTATCCGGCCATGCGGCCTTGGCGCGCGCGATACCTTGCGTCTCGAAGCCGGCATGAATCTCTACGGTACCGACATGGACGAATCCACCTCGCCGCTGGTGTCAGGCCTTGCCTGGACGATAGCCTGGGAGCCATCCGGCCGTGACTTCATCGGCAGGGAGGCGCTCGAGCGCGAGCGCCGGGAAACGCGTCGACTGCGATTCGTCGGACTGATACTCAAAGGCAGGGGCGTGCTCAGAAATCACCAGCGCGTGGTAGTCAGCGGCCACGCGGACGGCGAAATAACCAGCGGCGGGTTTTCGCCAACACTCGAACGGTCGATAGCGCTGGCGAGAATTCCTGCAGGCGACTATGAGGAGGCACAAGTCGATATTCGCGGACGGCTGCTCGATGTGCGCGTGGTCAAACTTCCTTTTGTGCGAAATGGCAAGTCCTGCATCGACCCAGAGATTCTCAAGTAAGGAGAGAGAACGATGAGCGAACTACCCGGTGAACTTCTGTATACGGAAGAACATGAATGGCTTCGTCAGGAGGAGGACGGAAGTGTAACCATCGGCATTACGGATCATGCGCAGGCCGCACTTGGCGATTTGGTCTATGTCGAGCTGCCGGAGGTTGGTGCCAAACTCGATGTCGGTGACGAGATGGCAGTGGTCGAGTCGGTCAAGGCTGCATCCGATGTATACGCGCCCGTGGGCGGCACCGTGCTGGCAGTCAATACCGACCTGGCCGATGATCCCGAAAAAATCAACAGCGATCCCTACGGCGACGGCTGGATGGTGCGCATGCAACCCGACGACATGGCCAACAGCAACACCATGGACCCCAATGCCTACCAGGAATTGCTGGACTCACTGGAAGACTGAACCCAGCGCCGATTCCGGGGAAAAAATCACATGCCGTTCATTCCGCACACTGAAGACGACGTCAAGGCCATGCTGGAGACCATCGGTGTCAGCAGCATCGAACAACTGTTCGACGAGATACCGCCCGAGTTGAGAATCGATGAACTCGCCGGCGTGCCGGATGCGCTTTCTGAAATGGAAATATCGCGCCTGATGCGATCCCGCTCGCGCCAGGACGGCGCACCGCTGTGCTTCATCGGCGCCGGTGCCTACGAGCATCATGTGCCTGCTGCTGTCTGGGACATTGCCACCCGCGGCGAGTTCTACAGCGCATACACACCGTACCAGGCGGAAGCGAGCCAGGGCACCTTGCAGGTCATCTACGAGTACCAGTCGATGATCACGGCGTTGACAGCGCTCGATATCAGCAATGCATCGCTTTACGACGGCGCATCCGCGCTGGCGGAAGCGGCGCTGATGGCAGTGAGAGCGAACCGCAACGTCAAGTCCGGCAATATCCTCCTGGCCGCGGGCGTCAATCGCACTTACGAAAAAGTGGCGCGCGCGATTTCCGGCAACCAGGGCCTCAAATTCGACCGCCTGCCGCTGGATCGGCACCGCGGTACGACGGACTTGAGCGCACTGTCGAAAATCGACCAGGCACCCGTTGCGGTTGTCATCCAGCAGCCGTCGTTTTTCGGCTCGCTGGAACCTGTTGATCGCCTGACAGACTGGGCGCACGAAAATGGAGCGCTGGTCATTGCGGTCGTCAATCCGACCTCGTTGGCCATCCTCGAGGCGCCGGGGCACTGGGGCGGCGGTGGCGCCGATATTGCCTGCGGCGAAGGCCAGCCTCTAGGCATTCCACTATCCTCGGGCGGCCCCTATTTCGGTTTCATGGCCTGTAAAAAAGGTCTCGTCCGGCAGATGCCGGGCCGAATTGTCGGCCGCACAACGGACCTGGATGGCAAGCCCGGCTTCACGCTGACGCTGCAGGCCCGCGAACAGCATATCCGCCGCTCGAAAGCGACCTCGAACATCTGCACAAACCAGGGCCTTATGGTTACCGGCGCGACCATTTACATGTCCCTGCTGGGCCACGAAGGACTGCAACGCGTTGCGCGTGCATCGTTGCAAAACACAACTCAGCTGGCGGCGATGCTGACGTCAGTCAAAGGCGTAAAACGGCTGTTCGACGGCCCGCACTTTCACGAGGTCGCGCTCGCATTCGACCGGCCGGTGGCACCGGTGCTTCGCGCGCTGGCCAAACAGGATATCCTGGGCGGGTTCGATCTTTCCGCAGACTATCCGGAACTTGGCAATGCATTGCTGGTGTGCGCGACCGAGACCAAAACCCGGGACGACCTCGAACGATATCGTTCGGCATTGAGCGACATCATGGCGTCAGGGCACAACTGATGGCCCGAATCATTTACGAGGGGACGAGCTACCGGACCTACGGTGACTTGCCGGCCATCGGCAGCCGCGCCCCGGATGTCTCGCTGGTCAACACCGAACTGCAGGATGTGTCCCTGGCAAACTGGCTGGGACTGCGCAAGGTCCTGAACATATTTCCCAGCATCGATACACCGGTTTGCGCCCGCTCGGTCGTTGTTTTCGACCATCTTGCAAAGGACCACGACGACCTGGTCATGCTGATGGTGTCTTACGACCTTCCGTTCGCACATCGCCGTTTCCTGGCGCAGCACAAGCTGACCAGGATCATCAGCCTGTCGGCCATACGCCACGCGGGCTTCGGCCATAACTACGGTGTCCAGATCGTCGAAGGCCCGCTATCCGGAATGTTCGCACGCGCGGTGGTAGTTCTGGACGAGAACAACACGGTCGTGCACAACGAACAGATTGCCGATATCGGCCATGAACCGGATTACGTCGCCGCGTACCGTGCGCTGGGGATCACTGTCGATCCGAAATCACTGGATATACGAATGACAAAAAAGGCCGCGCGGTGACCGAGAAACTCATCTTTGAAAAATCCCGGCCTGGGCGCTGGGCGCACGCGCAGGCTCCTGCCGCTGTCAGCGACGGAGGAATTCCAGCGGCATTCCTCCGGCAGGACAAGCCGCTGTTGCCGGAGGTATCGGAACTGCAGGTCGTGCGTCATTACACCCGGCTGTCACAACTGAATTTCTCGATCGACACGAATTTCTATCCGCTTGGTTCCTGCACCATGAAATACAACCCGCGCGCCTGCAATGCACTGGCCATGTTGCCGGGCTTGCTGAACCGGCATCCGCTCGGGCCTGTCAGTCACGGCCAGGGATTCCTGGCTTGCATGTACGAACTCCAGGAAATGCTGAAGGCCGTTACCGGCATGCGCGCGGTGTCGCTCACACCAATGGCTGGCGCGCAAGGCGAACTGGCCGGGGTCGCGATGATCCGTGCGTATCACGTTTCCCGCGGAGATCATGAACGCACCGAGATCATCGTCCCGGATGCAGCACACGGTACAAACCCGGCGACGGCGACGATGTGCGGTTGTGTCGTTCGCGAGTTGCCGACAGGTGCCGATGGCGATGTCGATATCGACGCGTTGAGGAAAGCGGTTGGTCCGAATACAGCCGGAATCATGCTGACCAATCCTTCGACCCTGGGTGTATTCGAGCGGCGGATCATCGACATTCGGCGGATCGTTCACGATGCAGGTGGCCTTTTGTACTACGACGGCGCCAACCTGAATGCCATACTCGGCAAAGTGCGGCCCGCCGATATGGAATTCGACGTCATCCACATGAATCTGCACAAGACGTTCTCCACTCCGCATGGTGGTGGCGGACCCGGTTCCGGAGCGGTTGGCGTCGGCCGGCGTCTGGAACCGTTTCTGCCGATACCCGTGGTCGGCAGGAACGACGCCAATGGTAGCTACTACTGGCTCACGGAAAAGGACTTGCCGCAAAGCATCGGCCGCCTGTCGGGATTCATGGGCAACGCGGGCGTTCTGCTGCGTGCGTATATTTACATGCGCATGGTTGGCCGCGATGGCATGCGCCGCATCGGCGAATTCGCCACTCTGAATGCCAACTACCTGCAAGCGCGGTTGCGCGCCGCCGGATTCGAGCTCGCGTTCCCGGACCGTCGCGCCAGCCACGAGTTCATCATCACACTGAGGACCATGGCGCGCACCTTGCAGGTGACTGCCATGGACGTGGCGAAAGCATTGCTGGACGAGGGGCTGCACGCGCCAACCACGTATTTTCCGCTGCTGGTTCCGGAATGCCTGCTAATCGAGCCGACGGAAACCGAAACGCGCGAAGCGCTGGACCGCTTTGCGGATGCCATGATCGCCATTGCAGATCGGGCAAAATCCGATCCGGCCAGTGTCAGGGGTGCGCCGTACACCCTGCCGGTGAGACGCCTGGACGATGTCAAGGCAGCCCGCAACCTGGATCTCGCCTGGCGTCCCGGATCACACGCGGAATTGTGACCGCGATGCAGGTGGTAACCGGGCAGACTTATGCATAATGAGAGCCGGCCCGTGCGCCCCGGGGACCCGCGGGCCGTATCCGGCGGTCCAGAGTAAAGACGCATCGACAGCGCCGGCTATTGCGGCAACCGATCAGGATGATGATGAAAACAAGAGCGTTTCCGGCCGCCATATGCACCTGCCTCGTAGCCTCTGCGCAAGCCGAAGTACCCGAATGGGTCGGGACGCTCGAACGAATCTCGAGCGGGGTGGTTTCCATTCGCGTCGATAGCACGCGGGCATTCGATACCGAGTGGAATTCCTCCAGTCAGGCGACCGGCTTTGTCGTCGATGCCGAACGCGGGCTGATTCTGACCAACCGTCACGTGGTCACGCCCGGGCCGGTCGTCGCCGAGGCAATTTTTCTCAACAACGAAGAGGTGCGTCTGACGCCGGTTTATCGCGACCCGGTTCACGACTTCGGCTTCTTTCGCTATGACCCGAAGGATCTGCAATACATAAAGCCATTCGAACTTTCACTGGCACCGGGGGCGGCCGCGATCGGACGGGAGATTCGCGTTGTCGGCAACGATGCCGGTGAGCAGCTCTCGATCCTCGCCGGGACTATAGCGCGCCTTGATCGCCGGGCCCCCGACTATGGGCGTGGCAAGTACAACGATTTCAATACATTTTACTTTCAGGCGGCCTCCGGCACCTCTGGCGGATCCTCGGGATCGCCCGTCATAAATATAGTGGGCGAGGTCGTGGCGCTGAATGCGGGTGCCAACAGTGGCGCGGCGAGCAGCTTTTTTCTGCCGCTCGACCGCATCGAACGCACGCTGAAACTCATACAGGACGGCAAGCCGGTGACGCGCGGTACGTTGCAGACTGTTTTTGTCAGCAATGCATACGACGAACTGCGCCGGCTCGGTCTGAGCGAGGAATCGGAGGCACTGGCACGAAAAGCGAACCCGGAGGCGACCGGCATGCTGAGCGTGCAGCAGGTGATACCCGGGTCGTCCGCCGACGATGCGTTGCAGGTCGGGGATATTCTGCTGCGCGTCAACGGCGCACTGATCACCGAGTTCGTGCCGCTGGCGGCGATCCTCGACGTTTCGGTCGGCAATAAGGTTACCCTCGAGGTGGAGCGGGGAGGCCGGAGGGTTCCTGCCGAAGTTACCGTCGGTGACCTGCACAGCATCACGCCGGACGAGTACCTCGAGTTCGGTGACGCCATAGTCCACGATCTCTCCTACCAGCAGGCACGCCATTACAACCGTCCCGTCAGCGGTGTGTACGTTGCGAATCCGGGATACATGCTGGGCAACGCGGCAATTCCCCGCGGTGCGGTCATTTCCGAAGTGAACGGAGCGCTGGTAGTCAATATCGGCGACCTCGAACGGCAACTCGACAAGCTGGCGGACGGCGACCGTGCAGCAATTCGTTTTCATACCATGGACGAGCCGCGCAACAGTGTGCTGCGATCGGTCGAAATGGATCGAATCTGGTTTCCGGCGAAGCGCTGCCGACGCGATGACCGGAACGGACTTTGGCCATGCCGTACATTGTCCGCTGGACCGGACCCGTCGCCGCCCGAGTCCGGACAAACGCGATTCTCCGCTTACGACGACCCTCGCATAAACGCGATCGCACCGTCGTTGGTGATGGTGACGTTTGACCTTCCGTACAGCATTTCCGGAGTAGCAGACCGGAATTATTACGGCACTGGTCTCGTCGTCGATGCGGAGCGCGGTCTCGTAGTTGTGGATCGCAACACAGTTCCGGTGGATATGGGCGACGTAACCATAACGTTCGCCGGCTCGTTGCAGGTGAAGGGCGACGCCCGCTACGTGCACCCGTTGCACAATCTTGCCGTTGTTGCCTATGACCCGGCGCTGATCGGCGACACGCCGGTGCGTTCGGCCGGGTTCGATACTCGTGCGCTACAGCCGGGACAAATCGTCTGGGTGGCCGGACTGAAGGGTGATCACCAGCTGGTGCACCAGGAAGCCATCGTGGCGTCGATCGACCCGATGTTGCTGCCATTGTCACGCACCTTTCGCTTTCGCGATTCCAACCTCGAGAGCATTTCCCTGGTCAATGGCCCGAGCGAATTCGACGGCGTCGTCATCAACGATCGCGGGCATGTGCTTGCGATGTGGTCGAGTTTCGCTTATCAGGCCGGCAACAACGAAGCGGACCAGGTCAATCGCGGCGTCGCCAGCGAACTGGTCAGCGAATTTGTCGATGTGGTGCGATCCAACCGGCCGCTCAATTCGCTGGAAGCCGAATTCAGCTACCTGCCGCTGTTTGCCGCCAGGAAACTCGGGCTGGATGACGAATGGCTGTCGAAGCTCGAACAGCACAATCGGCACGGCAGGCGTGCGCTCAGTGTGAGCCGGCTGGTCGCCGGTACGCCGGCGGCCAAAGCCCTCCGCAACGGCGACATGCTGCTCGCAGTCGATGGCAAGACAGTGACGACGTTTCGCGAACTCGAACGCGCCGTGCAAAAACCCGATCTGCGCCTGACCGTATGGCGCGACGGCAGCCCGCTCGAGATCGACACGAAGACGGTAGCGCTTGACGGCCGCAGCCTGGATCGCGTGGTGTCCTGGGCCGGTGCGCTGCTACAGGATCCGCATCGCGAAATGGCTGCGCAGCGAGGCATCGAACCCTACGGTGTCTACGTCGCGTTTTTCTCCTACGGGTCGCCGGCGACGCGGTACGGACTTTGGGCCGGACGCAGAATCGTGGAGGTGGACGAAATCGCGACGCCGAACCTGCAGGCGTTCCTCGATGTCGTCGCGCGCAAGCGGGATCGGGCGTCGGTGCGCCTGAAAACAATTACCTGGAACGATGCCATCGAAGTCATTACGCTGAAACTGGATAACCAGTACTGGCCGGCCTATGAAATCCGAAAGACCAAAGACGGGTGGCGGCGATTTGACATCGGCTGACCGATCGAGCGCGCGACACGTTTTCACCTTGCTCGCCAGCCGCGCCTGGTGTGCAACCATACTGGCGTGCATTTTCTCCTGCGTGCCGGTGCTTGCAGACACCCTGTACAAGTATCGGGGCAACGATGGCGAGTGGATCTACTCGGACCGGCCACCGCCCGACCAACAGGCGGCCGAAACCCGTGAACTCGACAAGGGCGCGGGCCTGCCGCAGTTGCGCGTACTCAACCGCCGCTATGACGGCCAAGTCAGCCTGGTTGCGGAAAATGAATTCTATTCGCCGGTCGAGGTCGTCATCGCCCTGGATGAGTTGCGCAATGTGGGATTTCCGCCACCCGACATCGACCTTCGATGGGTAGTGCCGGCACGCAGCAGCGCAGAACTGTTGCGCCTCGACATGCTTCAGGCCAATGTGGATGCCGGCGTCAGCTTTCGCTATGTCTGGATTCCCGGGGATCCGCAAAGTGAACATCGGCCGCCGCAACCGTATCGCGTGCCGTTTGCGCTGTCGAGCGAGTACCGGGTCTCCCAGGCGTTTCCGACCAGTGTTACGCATTCGACGACCGACAGCCGGTTTGCGGTCGATATCGCGATGCCGGTCGGCACCGATATCTACGCTGCCAGGAGCGGCACCGTGGTCGAAGTGGCAAGCAACAATTACAGGGGCGGGTTCGATACTGCCCGAGAAGGCGCCGAGGCCAACCTGGTTCGAATCCTGCACGATGACGGCACCTTCGCGATCTATGCACACCTGAACCGGAGCTCGATTCGGGTACGCCCGGGCGACAAGGTATTGCGTGGCCAGTACATTGCGGATTCAGGCAATACCGGGTTCTCGAGCGGACCCCACCTGCACTTCGCTATCGTGAAAAACCGCAATCTGCGCCTGGATTCCGCCGCGTTCTTTTTCGAGGGCGCAAACGGCAGCGAAGTGTCGCCAGCGACCGGGATGATGCTTCGCGCTTACTGAC
>CAYXKM010000242.1:0-2855 GCA_964465665.1 uncultured Woeseiaceae bacterium | reverse complement strand
CGGCCGCTTCCACTGGCCCACGTTTTCGAAAAGCGCGCCGTGTTGCACGTGCCAGTCGTGCATCGCCGTTTTGCGCTCGGGATCGAAAAGGTTATCGACGTCGCGCCCCGCGATCGCGCCGAATGTGACCGGCGTGTAATTGGGACGGAAGGTGGTGGTGCCGGTGCTGGGGAGGTCCTGCCCCAGAGCCTCGGCGAGAATGGCCATGCCGTTGATGTTGCCGAGCTTGCCCTGGTCGTTGCCCAAACCGAGGGCGGTGTAACGCTTGACGTGTTCGATACCGGTGTAACCCTCGCGAACCGCAAGCCGGATGTCCGAGACGGTCGTATCGTTCTGGTAATCCACGAACTGTTTCGGTAAACGCTCCGCATCGTGGCGCCCGGGGACCCGCCAGAGCGCCTCAGTCGCGTTCTCGTTCGCGGCATCGTTCGCCGCCCCGGCCTCCGCTTTGGTGACAGTTACCGCTCGCCGACCGAAATTCCTTGCGGCTTCGACGCCGGCCTCGCGCCCCTCTCGAAGACACCCTGCGATATCCCATGTGCCATTGCATGCGCCGACGGAGCGAGTCGGCTGCGCCGGTTTCGATGGCACGAAACAGAGCCTGTCATCGTCCCAGCGGATCGCCCCGCCCGACTGTGAGTGCAGGTGCACGGCGGGACTCCAGCCACCGGACAGTGCAAGGAGGTCGCATTCGATGATTTCCCGACGCGACAGGTCCAGTGTATGGACTTCGACTCCACGGATTCGCTTGCGACCGAAAGCATTGGTGACGACGCTGCCGCACTTCAGCGGGATCGCCGCGGCGCGCAGCTTTTCCGATATTGGGCCCGCTCCATGAAGCCGGCTGTCGATGACGCAGCGCACGTCGGCCCCAGCCTCATACAGGTCCAGAGCCGCCTGGTATGCGGAATCGTTGTTCGCAAAAACGACAGCGCGCCGTCCGGGAAGTACGGCGTAGCGGTTGATACAGGCAGAGACTGCCGAAGCCAGCATGATACCCGGACGATCGTTGTTACAGAAAACCAGTGGACGCTCGAAAGCGCCCTGTGCCAGCACCACGTGCTTCGCCCGCACGCGCCACAATCGCTGGCGTATCCTCCCGTTCCCGCCATGTCGAGCATCGCATTGCTCAAGGATCCCGAGAAAATTGTAATCGTAGTAGCCGAATACCGAACTGCGTGGCAACACGGTGACGTTGTCCGAGTTCGCCAGCGCCCGGCACAGGACCGCTATCCATTCGACCGCCGGGAGGCCGTCGATCGCTTCCTGCGACGCTAGCAGGGAACCGCCGAATTCGATTTGTTCGTCGGCGATGATGACCCTGGCGCCGCTTTTCGCGGCTTCGAGTGCCGCAGTAAGGCCGGCCGGCCCTGCGCCGACGACCAGGACATCGCAATGCGCGTTGCAATGGCTGTAGGCATCCGGATCCCGCGATGTCGGCGCTGTCCCGAAGCCGGCGCTTCGGCGAATGAGGTATTCGTAAAACCGCCAGAGCTTTGTCGGGCGCATGAAAGTTTTGTAGTAGAACCCGGCACCGAGTGCCCGACCCATCCAGTCATTGATAACCCCGATATCGAAATTGATCCCGGGCCAGCCCCTGACCGAGGCCGCTTGCAGTCCGTCGTACAGTTCGACCTGCGTGGCCCGACGTCCCGGTTCTGCTGTCTCGCCGCCGCCAAGCTGGACGATCGCGTTGGGTTCCTCCGCGCCGCTGCCGATGATGCCGCGCGGACGGTGATACTTGAAACTGCGGCCGACGATGGAAATGTCATTGGCGATCAGCGCGGACGCAAGCGTGTCACCGGCATATCCCTCGAGCTCCCTGCCGTTGAAACGAAACTGCAACGGCCGGTTGCGATCGATACGCCCGCCGGCGGGCAGTCGATTACTCTGCATCGGGAGTCCCCGGTTCACTTGCCGCCCCCGGCAGAGTGGCCGTGGAAATAAATCGGTAGCTCACCGTATCGCGAACGGCGACAAACCAGCGTCGGCAACCGTAGGCATGGTTCCACAGTTCGCGGTGTTCGCCTCGCGGATTCGAGCGCATGAACAGGTAATCGCCCCATTCTGCATCGCTCAGAGATTCGGGGTGCGATGGACGTGCGATACCGGCCTCTCCGCCGTAGGAGAATTCCGTTTCGTCGCGTTCACCGCAGTGCGGGCAATCGATGATCAGCACCTGGCGTCCTCGTCAATGCGCAACCGCGGCCGCTCCGTGCTCGTCGATCAGTGCGCCGCTGGAAAATCGATCCAGGTCGAATGCGGCATTCAGTTCGTGCGGTTCGTCTTTCGCGATCGTATGTGCAAATACCCAGCCGGATCCCGGCGTCGCCTTGAATCCGCCGGTGCCCCAGCCACAGTTGAAATACAGGCCCTTGACCCGCGTCTTGCCGATGATCGGGCAGGCGTCCGGCGAGACGTCGACGATCCCGCCCCACTGCCGCAACATGCGCACGCGGCTGAAAATCGGGAACAATTCGATGATTGCCGCCATGGCATGCTCGATCGTGTGAAAACTGCCGCGCTGCCCGTAACCGTTGTAAGCATCGATGCCCGCGCCGATCACCAGCTCCCCTTTGTCGGACTGGCTGATATAGCCGTGGACCGCGTTCGACATGACCACGGTGTGCAATACCGGTTTCATCGGTTCTGAAACAAAAGCCTGCAAGGGATGGCTTTCGAGCGGCAAGCGCATGCCCGCCATTTTTGCAAGTACGCTCGCGTGTCCCGCCACCACGACACCGATTTTCGGCGTTGCAATGAAGCCGCGGGTCGTTTCTACACCGCTGACCTCATCCCCCTTTCGGCGAATCCCGGTGACTTCACACTGCTGGACGATGTCGACGCCGCAGGCG
>CAYXKM010000241.1:0-5447 GCA_964465665.1 uncultured Woeseiaceae bacterium | reverse complement strand
CAGCATGTACAGGTCCTGCACGGCGGCGCGCGGTGAGCCGAAGTCATCCAGCGCCAGGCGAATTTCCTTGATGCGCAGCCGCGTCAGAATTTCTATGCCCTCGCGTGATTGCCCGAGTGACGATGTATCGCTGATCTCGAGGGTCAACAATGCCGGATCGACGCCGTGTTCATCCAGCAGGCCTCCGAGCCGATCCGGAAAATCGGCATCGCCGATCAGCCCTCCGGGTACATTGACACGCAAGCCCATGTGCAAGCCGCCGCTTTGCCACTGCCGAAGCTGTTCGGCGCCGCGTTGCAAAACGAAATCCGTAAGATGCCGCATCAGGTCACTGCGGTCGGAGCTGATCAAGGGCAGGAACTGGCCGGGACTGAGGAGTCCGAGGTCCGGGTGCTGCCAGCGCGGCAGCGCTTCCACGGATTCCGCATGCCAGGTATTGTCCCGAAGGTGCCGCACGACCGGTTGGTACTTCAGGATCAATGTCGAATCATCCATCGCGGCGCCCAGATCGGCAGACGTAAGCTGCCCGGTCAGGCTGCGGCCCGTTGCGAGTTTCGCGATAAGCCTTTCGGGTTCGAACGGTTTTGACATGGACCCCAACATGTTGAGTCCGGTCTGGCGGCCGAAGCGCTCCGCGCTGAAGATTGTCCGCTGATCCATGCCGCTCAACAGCAGAATCTTTGCGGTTGATCCACTGGCCGAAAGTTGCCGAAGCACCTGAATTCCGTCTGTGCCCGGCATTTGCAAATCAAGGACGATGACACTGGGTGCATGTCGTTCCAGTGCGGCATAGAACATATCAATGTCGGTGGTTACGGTTGCGGTAAATCCCGCCTGTTCCGCCAGATTCCCGATCAGCTCGGCTATGTCGGCAGTGTCGTCCAGGACCAGCAGTTTTTCCGCAACGAGGCCAGGGGAAGTCAAGCCCTTTCTCCCAATGCAGCGCGCATCGCTTTCGCCAGATCAAGAACCGCGATTGGCCGATAAATGCACGCGTCGGCGTCGGGGGCCGCTTCGGACAGCTGTGTGCCCGGCGCCAATACGGCCAGCTGTCGCACGCCCGGCTTTAGATCCCGTACCCTTGCCATGCATGGCGAGACCTGCTGCGAGTCGCCGGCGGCTCGCTCGCAAACCACGATGGCAATGGGCTGCTCAGGTGTACAGATTGCGGCTGCTGCCGACCAGTCGAACGCAACGACGACCGTATAACCAAGAGCCTCAAGAATTTGCTGCACGGCCAGCTGGACTTCAACGTCCTGAAGAAATAGAAGAACGGTTTCATCGCCGCCGGCCAATGTCGACACCGGCAAGGTCATGTTGGCAGTGACTTCTGCCGGCCTGTTGCTGCGCGGCAGCAAGATACTCACGGCTGTACCGACTCCTTCCTTGCTGTCGATTGACAATGCACCGTCGCATGCGGCAGCGAATCGTTTCACCATCGCGAGGCCGAGTCCGCTGCCTTGACCACTCGGTTTGTTCGTATAAAGTGCCTTGGTAACATGGCCCAGCTTCGACTCCGGTATGCCGATCCCGTTGTCTTCGACACAAATGTGAACGTAGTCGCCTGCGCGCACTTCCAGACTACGTGCCAAAGTCGAATCGACCGACCTGTTGTCGACGCGGATAAGGATTTTTCCATCGCTCGTCAATGCATCGCGCGCGTTAAGCACCAGATTGGTGATTGCGCTTTCCAATTGCGCCGGGCTTGCGACGACGGACCACGGATTTGAACTGTGCAAGATGGCAATGTCGTGTTTCTTGTCGATAGCCCTGCGAAGCAGTGACTCCAGTGCCAGTACGTGGCTCGCCGGACAAATTGCAGTGCTTCTTTGGTCTGGATCCCGGGCGAAAGTCAGCACCTCACGTATCAGGGCACTTGCACGCTCGGTCGCATTACGAGCTCTGCGGCCCTTGTCGTACAAACCGGGATCGTTCCGCACCGACTCTGTCAGCAAATACAGATTTCCGGAGAGCACCGTTAGCAAATTGTTGACATCGTGCAAGGTGCCGCCGGAGACAGCCATTACGGCCTCCAGCCGGCCTACGCGCGCCAGCGCTCGATCCAGCAGGGACGCGAGGATCGCTTCGGATGGGTCCGCAGTCGCGAGCGAACCGCGCGCGTTGGTGACGATTTTTTTCAAGGTAGCGGTCATGGCGTTGAATCAAAGTCAGCGGTTGCATTCGCTCGGCCGGTGCCTGGCCTTGGCCCGGCGATAATGTGCGAATTTGCGCTGTCGTTTACGGAACTGATCGATAATTTCGGTGGAAACACAGTGTTCGCAGAATCCGACCAATCCGCGTCTCGTGACGAGCCTCAGTTCGAGGGAGCCTGCGTGATCTGTGCAACGCTGCACTGTGCCGTCTCTGCGTTGCGGATCAACAGCGCCAGGTCCGGGAGCGCTTACGTTCGCGCTGGCGTAGTGTCTTCCCGGCTTGCGCGTGCGGCGCTCCACAATACAAGGACCCCGATAAACGCGGACAGCACCGAAGCCGCAAAGACGGCAATCTTCGCTGCAGCAAAGTGCGCCTCGACCGGGAATGCCTGTCCGGCGATAAACAGCGACATGGTGAATCCAATCCCGGCCAGCATGCTGGCACCGCTGAGTTGCCGCCAGGAGTACTGCCCGGGTTTCTCCGCAAGACCGGATGCGACAGCCAGCGCCGATGCACAGACGATACCGATCGGCTTTCCGAGAACCAGCCCGGTAATGATGGCGAGCATCAGCGGCTCGTGCCCGTCCAGCACTCCGGACGACCAGACCACCCCGGCATTCGCCAGCGCGAAGACCGGCAACACGATGTAACTGGAACGCGACCCGGCATGCCGCAACAAGCGATCCGCCGGAGATTCCACGCGGTCGTGGATCGCATCGAGCGCTTGCAGAGCCGGCAGGGACGGGCCGTGCCGAAGTACGTCGGCGCCGCGCTGCGCTTCGGCGGCGATGATGGCGTCGGCCTGTACGGTCAATGCACGCAGATTCGCGGGCGGCCGGGTTGGAATGAACAGCGCAAGAATGACGCCCGCGAGCGTCGCGTGCAGACCGCCCTGATAAATACAGATCCACAGCACGAGGCCGAGCAGCATGTAAGGCGTTACGCGATAAATCCGGGAACGGTTGAGGAACGCAAGTGCAGCGGTGCTGAGGATCGCGCCGGCAAGGTACACCCACTGCAACTCGCCTGAATAAAAGATGGCGACGACAATGATTGCACCGATGTCGTCGACGATGGCGGCGGCCGTGAGGAAAATTCGCAGCTCCACCGGTACCCGGCTTCCCATCATCGCAATGAGCGCAATCGCAAAGGCCGTGTCGGTCGCCATCGGCACGCCCCAGCCATGCGTCCAGGGTCCTTGCGGAATGATCAGGATGTAGAGAAGTGCGGGCACGAGCATGCCGCCGATGGCGGCCGCAATTGGCAAAGCAGCGTTGCGCCGTCCCGCCAGGTGGCCGACTGTAAACTCGCGTTTGATCTCCAGCCCCACCACGAGGAAAAATATCGTCAGCAGCGCATCGTTGACCCAGTGCTGCAGCGACATGCTGAAGGTCGTATTGCCAAAATTGAAGCCGAGATCCTGCTGCCAGAAACCAGCAAACGCCGGACCCAGTGGCGAATTGCTGAGGACAATGGCGAGCACGGTCGCAAACAGCAACAGCACACCGGCAGACGGTCCCCAACTCGCGAAGTCGAGCGCCGCCGTGCGAACCCGGTGACCGAGTGTGTTGAGCATGGCGTCCGACAAGGACACTTCATCCCACGGCCCGTTGTAGCGACGAGCGTTGATGAAAAAGGTCGGCGTGAACTGAACGCCGCTCGCCCTTGCGCTACGCTCATCCGCGTCTACGCGTGCCTTCGCATCCCGGAGCGCGGCTTCGGTGTCCTGTGTCAAACCGAAGTCGTCGGCTACGGCGCGAAGATCATCCTCGGTCAGTGTTTCGGAGCGCGTCATCAACTCGATATGCGCGTCCCAGAAGTGTCCTTTCGCATTGGCACACTCTGCGAGTATCGCGGCACGGCGCGCGAGCTCGCTGCCTGTCAATGGCCGGTGGCGGAAAACGTACCGCAGGCGATCGCCGAAGCGGTCCCGGACTTCGGCAATCCTCTCGTTGGCGGCGCGGCAATGCGGACAGGCGTAACTGCCGTATTCGACCAGGGTCAGCTCTGCCGAAGCGGGTCCGAGACTGTGATCGCGGGCGGCGTCGACCGGCCTGTCCAGCCAGTTCCGGGGTTCTGCTTCTGTCATTCGGCGGCTAAGGAGTGCAATTCAGGCCGGGCTCGCGCCCAAGCCTCTGGCCCGCAGGCGCCAGACCTGGTACGCGGCGCCGAGCAGGAATACAACAAAGAACACGCCCGTAACGAGCTGCAGTTCCGGTGCTTCCGGGTTGTCGAACAATGGTGCGCGCGGCGGCAGCCGGGTAGCACCCTCGGCGAGCGCGGGGATCATGTGAAAGAAAAACGTCGCCGAATAACTGACGGTTTCAACGTACGGCGATGCGTTGCCGAAAATTCGCGAGCGGCCGGAAATGGCTGCGATGGCGAGGACCACCAGGGTTATCACGCCGAGCACATGAGGTTTGCCAAAACCGCCGTGCTGGAAAATGCCGAAGCCCGTCAGGCAGACGATCACCGTCGTTACGATATACAGCATACCGCTTTTGCTCCGCGGTGAGATTCCACCGTGTCGGGCGAAAGCAACTATTCCCGCTGCTACGGCAACGAGGCTGATGGCGGTGTGAAACGTCCCCAACGGTGTCAATCCGAACACTGCAGTCTCCCTCCAGGCTCTGGTCGCGTCACCTGCGAAATCCCGCAGTGGAACGCGCGTGCGATTTTTGTTTGAATTTGCGCGAACCCGGCAGACCGAATGCGAACTGCCCGGCTATACCATGTCGAATAGCAGGATCTCGGCAGCCGAATCGCCGCGGATGGTAATTCTGTCCTCGTTCGCGATCGCTGCGCCGTCACCGGCGACCAACGACGTATTGTTGACAGTTACCGCGCCGCGCGCAAGCTGGATCCAGCCCTTGCGACCCGCGGCAAAGCGGTGTTCCACGGTCTCGCCCGGGTGCAGCACGGCGGCATACAGGTCCGCGTCCTGGTGTATGGAGAGCGAGCCGTCACGGCCGTCGCCGGACACGATGAGGCGTAACCGGCCGCGCTTGTCCTCGTCCGTAAACGTTGCCTCTGCATAACCTGGCGCCAGGCCCTGACGGTCCGGGATGATCCATATCTGCAGGAAATGCACGAGTTCGGACTGCGAATGATTGAACTCGCTGTGCTGCACACCAGTGCCGGCCGACATGCGCTGTACGTCGCCCGGCCGGATCACCGATCCTGTGCCCAGGCTGTCCTTGTGCTCCAGCGCGCCCTGCAGCACGTACGAGATGATCTCCATGTCGCGATGACCGTGCGTGCCGAAGCCCTGCGCGGCTTGCACCCGGTCCTCG
>CAYXKM010000240.1:0-17385 GCA_964465665.1 uncultured Woeseiaceae bacterium | reverse complement strand
ATTTCGTGGCCCCGGCCGAGACCGGCGTCGAGGATTACATCGGCGCATTTGCCGTATCGGCCGGCTTCGGGCTGGAACCGCATTTGGTGCGATTCGAGAAGGCGCACGACGATTACAGCAGCATCCTCCTCAAAGCACTGGCCGATCGCCTGGCCGAAGCACTTGCCGAGTATTTGCACGAGCGCGTGCGCAAAGAATACTGGGGTTACGGTCGCACTGAAGACCTGAGCAACGAACAGCGCATCGCGGAACTGTACCGTGGCATTCGTCCGGCCCCCGGCTATCCTGCATGCCCGGACCATACAGAGAAACTGAAACTCTGGAAGCTGCTCGATGCGGAACCCGCGATCGGCCTGCAACTGACGGAGTCGTTTGCCATGTACCCGACCGCGGCCGTCAGCGGTTTCTATTTTTCGCACCCGGAATCGCGGTATTTCGCGGTAGGCCAGATCGCGCGGGACCAGGTAGCGTCTTTCGCTACACGAAAACAAATGAGCGTCACCGAAGTCGAACGCTGGCTTTCGCCGAACCTCGGTTATGATCCTGACGCAGCCGACGCTGCGTGACAGTCGGCCAGCGCATACACCAGGGCATAAACGATGACATTACCGGCCACGCTTGAAATAGCGCAACGATACTGCGGGCCACCGAAATCGGCGAATGGCGGATATGCCTGCGGTCGGTTGGCCGCATATATCGACAGTGCTGCCGAAGTTACCTTGCGCAGCCCGCCGCCATTGGACAAGGCCATGCGGGTCGTCGCCGACGATGGCGGCGTGGCTCTGTTTGACGGTGACTTAGCGGTCGGTTCCGCCAAGGCGTGCGAGGTCAGCGTGGATGTTCCGGATGCACCGACGTTCGAGGAAGCGCGCGCAGCCGAACAGCGCACGATTGCCCCGCACAAACACAATCTGCCGACCTGTTTCGTCTGCGGCCCGCTGCGGCAGCCCGGTGACGGCCTGCGTATACATGTCGGGCCGCTTCGGCCGGACACGCAGGGTTGGTCCGGGCCCTTGGCCGCCACGTGGATTCCGCAGCCCGATCTTGCCGATGCAGCGAATCTCGTCCGGCCCGAATTTGTCTGGGCAGCGCTTGATTGCCCGACCGGCTACGCGGCAGGATTCTCCGACGGCAACGTTTTCCTGTTGCTCGGTCGTCAGGCCGTGGACATCCGTCGACGGCCGTCCGTCGGCGAAAAGTGCATTGTCGTTGCCTGGGAAACGCGGCGTGACGGCCGTAAACATTTTGCCGACGGTGTGTTGTACGGCGAAGATGCAGAAGCCATTGCAACGTGCAATGCGGTATGGATTGCCGTCGATCCGGCGGTGATGCGCGGCGATTCGTAAGATTAGCGGCGATGCGTGCGAGCCGCGCTATTCCGCGCGAACTTCCACGATGCTGACCGGATCGACGGGCACATCCTGTTGCCCGGCCCGGGTGCCGGTAGCGACGGCAGCAATTTTGTCGACGACGTCCATGCCATCTGTGACGCGGGCAAAAACGGCGTAACCGAAATCCCGTCCGCCGTGATCGAGAAACGGATTGTCGCGCAGGTTGATAAAGAACTGTGACGTTGCACTGTCGACTTCGCCGGTTCTTGCCATCGCAAGGGTACCGCGCAGATTCTTCCTGCCATTGGCAGCTTCATTCTTGATCGCCGTGCGCGTCTTCTTTCTTTGCATATCTGCTGTCATGCCTCCGCCCTGGATCATGAAATTGGGGATGACACGGTGGAACACGGTGTCGGCGAAAAACCCGTCCTCGACATAGCAGCGGAAATTCTCGCAGCTGAGCGGCGCAGCATCTTCGAAGAGTTCGACGACAATATCGCCGTGACTGGTCACTATCCTGATCATGAGCGTCCTTCTGAATTTACAAACGGAGCCAGTATACTCAATTCAATCCGGCAATCGGCTCAAGGTGCCGACGGACGGGCAGCGGTCGTCACCCGTGGCAAACCGGCATAGTCGTCGAAGCACTCGATTTGCGACCAGCCGTAATGCAGCAACAGTTCAGAGACCGACTCCCGTTGTGTTGCGCCGTGCTCCAGCAACAATCTGCCGCCGTCCGCCAGCACCTCGGCGGCGCCCTCAGCAATCCGGCGCATGGCCTCGAGTCCGTCCTCTCCGGCTACCAGTGCCGCCAGCGGTTCATGCGCCAGTGACGTTAACAGCGGGTCGCCGGCTCCGATATACGGAGGATTGGAAACGATCAGGTCGAAACGCTGGCCATTGACCGGTACCACCCAGTCGCCGCAAACAAAGGTGACGTTGGCGATATCCAGTTGCCGCGCATTCTGCCGGGCTATTACCAGCGCATCGCTGCTCAGATCCGTTGCGACGACGTCGCACAGCGGCCGTTCCCTGGCGATGGCGAGAGCGATTGCGCCGCTGCCGGTGCCGAGATCGAGTATACGCAAGGGTTTATTGCGGCCGATGTACTCCAATGCGCGCTCGACCAGAATCTCGGTTTCCGGCCGTGGCACCAGCGTTGCCGGGCTGACCATCAGGCTCATCGACCAGAATTCCCGCTCGCCACTGATGTAGGACATCGGTTCCCCGGACGCGCGCCGCTCGATCAGGGCTAGGAATCGTCCTGTCGCCGCCGGGTCGAGGGTGTCCTCGGGGTGAGCAAAAAAATAGCTGCGATTGACATCCAGCGCCTTAGCGAGCAGCAGCTCGGCGTCCAGGCGCGCGCTGTCACTGACCGCGCGCAACCGGTTTGCGCCGCTGTGAAGGGCCGTCTCGATGTCCATAAATTCATTCAAAGCGACCAGACCTTCGCGTACCATTGCGACCAGTTCCCCGGCAACTGTAAATCGAATGAAAGTCTACTCCAACATTCTCGAGATGGTCGGACGAACGCCGATGCTCGAGATCACGCGACTCGACACCGGTCCCTGCCGACTGTTCCTGAAACTGGAACTGATGAATCCCGGCGGTTCGATCAAGGATCGAATCGGCATCTCGATGATCGAAGAGGCAGAGAAGCGCGGTGACATCAAACCAGGTGACACGCTCGTGGAAGCGACGGCCGGCAACACGGGGCTCGGGCTTGCAGTCGTTGCGGCGCAAAAGGGATATAAGCTGATCCTGGTTCTGCCGGACAAGATGAGCCAGGAAAAGATCTTCAACCTGCGTGCGATGGGCGCCGAAGTCGTCCTGACGCGGTCCGACGTCGGCAAAGGGCATCCCGAGTACTACCAGGACCTCGGCAAGAGTATCGCCGCGGACAAAGGTGCGTACTTCATAAACCAGTTCGGCAATCCCGATAACCCGCTGGCGCATGAAACGACCACCGCACCGGAAATCTTCGAACAAATGGATGGCGATCTCGACGCCATCGTTTTGGGTGTCGGATCAAGTGGTACCGTCACCGGCATCGGCAAGTACCTCAAAGCCAAAGCACCCGGGGTCGAACTGATCCTCGCAGACCCTGTCGGTTCGGTACTCGCCGACTACATCAACAAGGGTGAAATGGGCAGCAGTGCGCCGTGGCTGGTCGAGGGCATCGGCGAAGATTTCATTCCGTCCATTGCGGATTTCGATCGTGTGACGCGGGCATACAGCATTTCCGACGCCGAATCCTTCGGCACGGCACGCGAGTTGCTGCGGAAAGAGGGCCTGCTGGCCGGCTCATCGACCGGCACGCTGCTCGCCGCTGCCTTACGCTACTGCCGCGAGCAAAGCGAGGCCAAACGCGTGGTCAGTTTCGCTTGTGACACCGGCAACAAGTACCTTTCTAAACTCTTCAACGATTTCTGGATGGAAGACCAGGGATTCATACAACGGGATACCTTCGGCGATCTTCGGGACCTGATCGGACGCCCGCACGGACAGCGGGCAACGATCACGGTCGGACCGACAGATGTCATAACGACGGCACACAACCGTTTGCGGAATGCCGGCTTTTCACAGCTGCCGGTTATGGAGGAGGGCGGGCTGGTCGGCATCCTCACCGAGGACGACATCATTCGTTTCGTTTTCGGCAAGCCCGAACTGCTGAATGCGCCGGTCAAGACTGCGATGCAGACAGCATTCATCAAGCTCGACAAGAAGACGAGCATCAACAACCTGGTGGCGATGTTGCATGTGCAGCCTTATGCCGCCGTAATGGATGGAGACCAGTTCATGGGGTTGATCACACGCTCCGACGTGCTGAACCATCTGCGGAAACAGGCCTGAAGCAAACTTTATGAGCAAATCGGACAACCACAAGCAATCGTTCGCCACACGGGCAATACACGCGGGCCAGGAACCGGATCCGCATACCGGCGCAATTATGACGCCGATATACGCGACCTCGACGTACGTGCAGTCGAGCCCCGGGGTGCACAAGGGCTATGAATATTCACGCACGCAAAACCCGACGCGGCAGGCACTGGAGCGCTGTGTTGCCGACCTTGAATCCGGGAAGTATGGATTCGCGTTCAGTTCCGGCCTGGCAGCTACTGCCACGATACTGGAGCTGATCGATACCGGCAGCCACGTCATAGCACTCGATGATATTTACGGAGGCAGCACGCGATTGTTCGAGAAAGTCAGGCGCCGCAGTGCGGGTCTGGATTTCAGTTTCGTGGACATGACCGATATCCAGGCAGTGCGAAATGCCGTGAAAAGCAATACGCGACTCATCTGGGTTGAAACACCGAGCAATCCGTTACTGAAAGTTGTCGATCTGCGCGCCGTCGCCGATATTGCGAAGCAGCACGACATTATCATGGTCACCGACAATACTTTCGCGACCCCGTACCTGCAGCGTCCGCTCGAATATGGCTGCAACATCGTCATGCACTCGGTCACCAAGTTCCTGAACGGTCATTCCGACATGGTGGGAGGGATTGCGGTAACCGGCGATGATGCACTGGCCGAGCGCCTGGCCTTCCTGCAGAACGCGGTAGGGTCCGTGCCGGGTCCGTTCGACAGTTTTCTTGCGCTGCGGGGATTGAAGACACTGGACGTGCGCATGGAGCGTCACTGCCGGAGCGCGTTACAGATAGCACTCTGGCTGGAGAAAAACCGGCATGTGGAACGCGTGATTTACCCGGGCCTCAAGTCCCACCCGCAACATGCATTGGCCAGCTCGCAGATGAGCGGCTTTGGCGGGATCGTTACCTTTTTCATCAAGGGCGGGCTGAAGGAATCGCGGGCATTCCTCGAGCGCTGCAGGATCTTTGCACTGGCCGAGAGTCTCGGGGGTGTTGAGAGTCTCGTGGATCACCCGGCGATCATGACCCATGCCTCGGTTGCGCCGGCAAAGCGGGCGGCACTCGGAATCAGCGATCAGCTGATCCGGCTGTCCGTGGGCATCGAGGGCCCGGACGATCTTATCGGCGATCTCGAACAGGCATTAGGCTAGCCGAGTCAGGGCTCGTAGATGACGTAGATCTTGCGTGTCGTTTCCTGCACGTCCCACTCACCGTTGAATCCTGCCGGAATGGTGAAATTGTCGCCGGCGCGGACCTCGCGTTCGCCGCCGGATGCATCCCGGAGGACCGAGCGGCCGGAAAGTATCTGGCAGAATTCGTTTTCGGTGTAGCTGATCGTCCAGCACCCGGGGTCGGCTTCCCAGATGCCGGCAAAAAACCTTCCATCCTCACTGGTGAAGTGGTGCCAGGTTCTTTGCATCGGCCGACCGCGCAAGCATTTTTCTTCAGCGGTCTGCGTTTCGGAATACTCCGGTGCATGCGTGCCAAAGAAAATCAGGTCAGTGATGGTTTTGATTTCCATGCGGCGTCCCGTCGGTTTCGATGCTGTAACAATCAATCAGGACTATACTCCCCTGATTGAATAAACATGGATGCTGCCTATGTTGCTTCGGGCGCTCAAGAAGGTCTTCCCGGTTCTGCTTACTGTCTCCGTTTCGCTTCAGGCAATTGCACAGGAGACATCCGCAGAGCACGATTTGCTCGACTTTACGTCGGTCAATCCACTTTGGCTTGCGCTTGCGATTTTCTTTGCGCGCATCGTCGATGTATCCATGGGTACCTTTCGTACCATCATGGTCATTCGCGGATACCGCGTGCTGGCGACCGCAATCGGATTTGTTGAGGTACTGATCTGGATAATTGCAATCAGCAGTGTCATCACCAATCTAGATGCCTGGTACCTCATCATTGCGTACGCCGGCGGATATGCGTCCGGCAATTATATTGGAATGTTGCTCGAATCCCGTGTGGCCATCGGTTCCGAACTGGTGCGTGCCATATCGTGGCGATCCGACGGGCACCTGGCGGAGGCACTGCGTTCGGCAGGCTGGGATGCCGTCGCCGTTCCCGGCATCGGTCCTGGCCGGGAAGCGGTCGAGATCGTGTTGGTGGTCGAGCCGCGGCGGCGGATCGGCCAGTTGCTTGCGGCTATCCGCGAGACCGACCCGGATGCCGTTTACACGACCTCGGACATACGTTCCGTGCACGAAGGCGGCCGCGGGCAACGCGAAAAAATGGTCCGGGCCGGATGGCCCAGGCGCGGCATGCGCAAATAAGGAGCCGACCGTTCAGGCGCCGAGCGCCGCCAGCTGGTCGGCCTGGTACTCGTGGATCAGCGGGCCGATGACCTGTTGCAGGTTGCCCTGCAGAATCTCGTCCAGTTTGTACAGGGTCAGGTTGATCCTGTGGTCCGTCACACGGCCCTGCGGAAAATTGTAGGTGCGAATTCTCTCGGACCTGTCGCCGCTGCCAACCAGCAACTTTCGTGCCTGCGCCTGTTCTGTGGCGCGCTTCGTGATCTGGGCATCGAGCAGCTTTGCCTGCAGCAGTGACATCGCACGTGCCCGATTCTTGTGTTGCGAGCGTTCGTCCTGGCATTCGACAACAATTCCGGATGGCAGGTGCGTGAGGCGCACGGCAGAGTCGGTCTTGTTCACGTGCTGTCCGCCGGCACCGGATGCGCGGTAGGTATCCACGCGCAAATCGCCGGCATTGATTTCGATTTCCTCAAGCTCGTCAGGCTCGGGCATTACCGCGACCGTGCACGCCGAAGTGTGAATTCGGCCTTGCGATTCCGTTGCCGGCACGCGCTGTACGCGATGCGCGCCGGACTCGAACTTCAGAGTCCCGTAAATGCCATTGCCGGCTATGCGGCTGATGATCTCGCGATAGCCGCCGTGCTCACCTTCCCGCGAACTCAGCACTTCGACCTGCCAGCGCATCGATTCGGCAAATCGCGAGTACATGCGAAACAGATCGCCGGCAAATATGGCTGCCTCGTCGCCTCCGGTACCGGCGCGAATTTCCAGGAAGACGTTGCTGTTATCGTAAGGGTCGGGCGGGATCAGGGCTTTCTGCAGCTGCGTTTCCAGTTCCTGCTGTCGCGTGGTCAGCGCCGCGAGCTCGTCCTCGCCCATCTGGCGAATTTCCGCATCGGCATCGGCGGCCATCTCGCTGGCAGCAGCAATATCCGCTCGCAGGGATTCGTACTTACGAAAAAGCCCAATCACCGGATCCAGACGGGCGTACTCGCGGGACAGGTCGCGGAAGCGGTTCTGTGCGCCGATGATTTCGGGATCGGCAAGCAGTGCCGCGATTTCCTCAAAGCGGTCCCGCGTCGTTTCCAGTTTGTTCCTGATGGATTCTTTCACGGTCCGGCTTCACTTTTCCCGTGCAAGGCCGAAAAGTTCGCGGGCCGCCTCGATGAAATTGCGGTCCGAAGCTTCGCCGGCCTCACGCAGCCTGACACTAGGCTGGTGCAGTAGTTTCTTCAGCAGCGAGGCAGTGACGAATTCGAGTACCTCGTCACTGTCCGCGCCCCTGGCCAGTCGCCTCCGAGCCTGCTCGAGCACCTCGGCGCGCAGCGCATCGCCGTGATCACGGAGCGCCGTTATGATGGGAGCGACTTCCTTGCTGCGCTCGATGCTCACGTAACGCTGCGTCTCCTCGTCGAGGATGCGATTGGCATCGACAGCGGCTGCTTCGCGGCTGCTCTGTCCCTCAACGATGACTTTGTCAAGATCGTCGATCGAATACAGATACACATCCGGCAGCTGTCGGACGGCAGGATCGATGTCTCGTGGCACCGCTATGTCGACGGCGAAGATCGGTTTCCTTTTGCGCGCACGAACGGCTCGCTGCATGTGCTCCAGTGTGACGACGATATCCGGGCTCGCCGTCGAGCTGATCAGGATATCGGCATCCGGCAGCGTGCCGCCGAGTTCGGAAAGCGGTAACGCGAAGCCGTTGTACCGGCCGGCGAGCTGCCTTGCACGTTCGATGTCCCGGTTGGCGATGAACAACCGGCCAATGCTCCTGGCCACCAGGTGACGTGCCACTAGCTCTATCGTTGAGCCGGCCCCGATCAGGAGCGCCGTGTGTTGCGAGAACCCGGCGAAAAACTGGTTGGCCAGGCTGACCGCAGCGTAGGCGACGGATACCGGGCTTGCGCCGATCTCAGTGTCGGTACGGATTTTTTTCGCAACTGAAAACGTGTGCTGGAACAGCCGGTTGAGTTGTGAGCCGACGGTCCCGGACTGTTCCGCCTGGCGAAAGGCATCCTTCAACTGGCCCAGAATCTGCGGTTCGCCGAGCACCATGGAGTCGAGTCCACAGGCCACCCGGAACAGGTGCCGAATGGCGTCGTCGCCGTTCAATGTGAACAGAGCACTGGATGCGTCCTCGCCCAGCGACTGCTCTTTCTTCAACCAGTTCACCAGTTCCTGTACGCCAGCGGTGTCCGATTCGAGGTAGAATTCCGTTCGATTGCATGTCGACAGCAGTACTGCCTCGGTCACACCGTGCAGTGCCGCCAGCCGTTTGAGGGCAGGGCCGACCGCTTCGCCACCGAACACGACTTGCTCGCGAATTTCGACAGGTGCCGTGTTATGGTTCAGCCCGAGAATATGCAGTGCCATGACAGCGTAAGGGGTTCCGGGTGCAAAATTTGTGCATATGATAAGCGAACTGATGACGCAGTTCCTTGTCTGTGATGACTTCTGCTTCAAAATCAGCAATCACCCGGTTTAACATGACCAGCAATATGTATCGCAGACTTGTGTACTTGCGGACGGTCCGCAGTGTGACCTCCGGATTCGTCCTTGCAGTTGCCTTGGCCTGGCAACCTGCGCTCGCGCAGACTGCAGACCCGGTGGACAAGCTCGTCACCGAGGCTCAGGAAGCGCTTGATCAGCAGCGTTACAAGGAGGGCGTCGCGGCGTACCGCAAGGCGGCCGAGATCAGCGATGACGTAGAAGTGGCGCAGCAGGCAGCTCGCATCGCTTACAGCTACGGTTTCAACAAGGACGCCCTGGCCGCGGCGAAACGCTGGGTGGCGCTCGACGACGATAGCGATGAGGCACTGCTTTACGTTGCGCAGTTGCAGCTGCGCGAAGGCGATATCCGCCAGTCGCAGAAGAATTTCGAGAAGTTGCTGAAACGGGGCGACGAGCCGGCGGACGAAAGACTCGTTTCCCTGATTCCGCTGCTGTCACAGGAAGATGCAGCGCTGGCTGACGAGCTCATGCGCAGGTTGTCCAAACCCTACAAGGACTCCGCGTACGCGCATTACGCTGCCGCCGTCATGGCACTGCAGGCCGCCGACGCGGCCGAGGCCGGCAAGCGGGCCGAGCGTGCGATAGCTCTCGACCCGGAATGGATACAGCCAAAACTCGTGTATGCCCGCTCGCTGCTGCTGGCCGGAGACGAGGATGCGGCCATCGAGTACACGTCCAGGATCATCGGGGATGACCCGGATCCGGATCCGGATGCGCGGCTCGAACTCGCCATCATGTTGCTGGCGGCCGGACGCGACGACGACGCATTGTCGCAGGTCAACCAGATCATGCTCGAGCAGCCGGATCGCGCCGACGCGTTGCGACTGATGGCAATCATCAATTTCCGACTCGAAAATCTCGATGTTGCGCAGTCAGACTTCGAGGAGTTGCTGGCATCCGGGCGCTACACGATGGATGCGTTCTACTACCTCGCGCGTATTGCCGATCATCGCGAAGACAGGGAGCGGGCCATCGACCTGTATTCTGAGGTCATACACGGCCAGAATACGGTCATCTCGCAACGCCGAGCCGCGTACCTGCTGTACGAACTCGAGAAACCCGAAGAAGCGATCGCGCACCTGCAAAAGTTTGGCGAAACACATCCGAACCATGCCGTCGACATGATCCTGGCGCAGGCGCAGTTGCTGGCTTCGATGAAGCGATACGACGAGGCGCTGGCCGAATACGACCGTGTCATATCTTACGAGGACGATCGAGAGGAGGTCATGCTCGGCAAAGCGGAGCTGCTTTTGCGCATGGGCAGGCTGGACGATGCCGTGGACCTTTACCGCGAAGCAGTTGATCGCTGGCCCGACAGCTCGATGTCACTGAACGCACTCGGATACACGCTCGCGGATCGAACCGACAGATATAGCGAAGCCGCGAAGCTGATCAAGCGGGCGCTTGAACTGGATCCGGACAGTGCAGCGATAATCGACAGCTACGGTTGGGTCCTGTATCGCCAGGGCAAGTATGACAAGGCACTGGCAGAGCTGACGCGTGCATACGAGATGCTCAAGGACCCGGAGGTGGCATCGCATATCGTTGAAGTGCTGTCGAAACTCGGACGTCATGATGAAGCGCGCCAGGCACTGGCCGATGCCGAAGTCCGGTTTCCGGACAACGAACTCCTGCAAGGAACGCGCGAACGCATTTTCCCGGACGATTGAAGTTGCCGAAGTCAGTCGTCTCGCAAGCAGCCCCATCGCCACCGAAGTTTCGAGCACTGTTTCCCGTCCTGCTGCTTGTTATCAGCGGCTGCGCCAGCCAGCGCAGCGCCGAATTGCCCGCCATGCCGGACTGGTCGACACGCAGTTTCGTGCTGCACGAGATCACGCGCTGGGAATTTCACGGGCGCATTGGCGTAAAGAGCGGCGACGAAGGCTTCAATGGCAGTCTGTGGTGGTGGCAGCGGGACAATGATTTTCGCGCCAGCATCGGCGGACCGCTTGGGGCGGGCACGGTGAGAATTTCCGGGTACGGCTCGCAATTCACGGTCACCGACAAGAACGGTGCCGAAGTCGAAATCCGCGATGCCGAAGCCGAGTTGCAGGCCATGTACGGATGGACCATTCCGGTTGACAGCTTGCGTTACTGGGCACTCGGAATTCCACACCCACACGAACCGGCTGAGATGGAATTCGGCGACGATGGACTGCTTGCGACTCTCCTGCAGCAGGGCTGGCGAGTCGTGTTCGACCAGTACCGGCAAGCGGGCGGTCAACCCATGCCGCGGCGCCTGACGGCACAGAACGATCAGGGCAAAGTGGTGCTGGTAATAGACGACTGGGCTTTCTACTGACGCGATCGTGCTGGTTTGACACCTTCCCGGACCGCCCGCACAATTGCGCGCGCATGCGGACCGGCCAGATGGGGTGTAGCCAAGTGGTAAGGCAACGGGTTTTGATCCCGTCATCCGCAGGTTCGAATCCTGCCACCCCAGCCAGCAGCACCATGCGCGGCCATCAGTCGACACCGGAACCTGCGACGTAAGGAGAGACGACACCGTGGACCTGCCGACAACGGCGATCTTTACCGGCAATGCGCACCCGAAGCTTGCCCAGGACATTGCCCGGGTCATGCATGTGCCGCTGGCGCGGGCCCATGTCGGGCGCTTCAGCGACGGCGAGATCAGCGTCGAGATTCTGGAGAATATCCGCGGCCGGGAAACCTTCATCATCCAGCCCACCTGCCCGCCTGCGGCGGAGAATCTTATCGAATTGCTGGTTATGGCGGACGCTGCGAATCGTGCATCGGCGTCGCGGATCACCGCGGTCATCCCGTACTTCGGCTACGCCCGCCAGGACCGGCGGCCGCGTGCCGCACGCGTGCCCATCACGGCGAAACTGGTCGCCAAACTGATCGGTGCCTCCGGCGTCGATCGGGTGCTCACGGTGGATCTGCACGCCGACCAGATCCAGGGATTCTTCGATATTGCAGTCGACAATGTTTATGCATCGCCGGTACTCCTTGGCGATGTCTGGAAGCAGAAATACCAGAAGATGGTCGTCGTATCGCCGGACGTCGGCGGCGTCGTGCGCGCACGGGCGCTGGCGAAACGACTCGATGACGCCGAACTCGCCATCATCGACAAGCGCCGCTCGCGGGCGAATCAGTCCGAGGTCATGAATATCATCGGTGAGGTCTCCGGCAAGAATTGCGTGCTCATCGACGACATGGTCGACACCGCCGGCACCCTGTGCCACGCCGCGGCCGCACTCAAAGCGGAAGGCGCCGCCACCGTTGCTGCGTACATCACGCATCCGGTACTGTCCGGCCCTGCGGTCAGCAGGATCGCCGAATCGCAACTGGACGAGATCGTCGTGACCGACACCATTCCCCTGAACGCGGCAGCCAAAGCCTGCCCGAAGATCCGCCAGCTTTCGATCGCCGAACTGCTGGCGGAGACCATGCGGCGCATTTCGGACGAGGAGTCCGTGAGCTCGCTGTACGTGGACTGACAGTGCCATAAATGGGTGCCGAGTTTATTTTTGACGATTGAGCCGGGCACTGCAGCCGAGGGGTGGCCTGTGACGGGATGGCTCCCTGCGGTCCGCTTAATTCCCGCAAACGAGCAGCCCGGCAACTGTCCGCTCGCGCGTTAGCAGTCATCCTTTTGGCAGTCGGCTAACGGCCAGACCTGCCGCCGCAATTGCGGCAACCCTGCCTATTGGCTATGATTCGCGCCCCGATTCCGGCTGGTCGCGGCCGGAATCTTCGTAAAAGCCTGAAAAGGCATAAAAATTTATCAGATATTGGAGAGTCCAGATGAAACAGGAATTCAATCTGATTGCGGAATTCCGTGACGATCAGGGCAAGGGTGCGAGCCGCCGCCTGCGTCGTGAAGGAAAAGTCCCCGCAATCCTGTATGGCGCCGGGCGTGAGCCGCGGCTCCTGTCCTTCGAGCACAGCAAGGTCATGCACCAGTTGCAGAACGAGTCGTTCTACTCGAGCATCCTGACCATCAAGATTGGCGACAAGACCCAAGACGTGATCGTGAAGGACATTCAGCGTCATCCTGCGAAGCCGCAGATTCTGCACATGGATTTCCAGCGTATCGTTGCCGACCAGAAGATCCGCATGAACGTGCCGTTGCACTTTGTCGGCGAGGATGTCGCGATCGGCGTGAAGGTTGGCGGCGGTAAGGTGTCGCACCTCATGACGGACGTCGAAGTCTCCTGCCTGCCGAAGGATCTGCCGGAGTATTTCGAAGTCGACGTTTCCGGCCTCGACATCGACGACATGCTGTACCTGTCAGATATCAAGGTGCCCGCTGGCGTCGAAATCATCGAGCTGTCGCATGGCGAGGAGCACGATCAACCGATAGTCTCCATCCATGTCATCAAGGAACAGATGATCGAGGAGCCGGTGGTTGCAGCAGCGGAGGTCACTCCGGCCGAAGGTGCCGCACCGGCGGCCGACAGCGAAGACAAGTCCGACGAGAAGGGCTAGTTTCGCATCGCGCTCCGCGACGAAAGGCCGCCAATGGGCGGCCTTTTTGTCCGCAGCGACCCGTTTGCGCCAAGGCTTCGACACCCGACAATCATGAGTGGTCATCTGTCCATTATCGCCGGCCTCGGCAATCCCGAGGAGCGGTACGCACAGACCCTGCACAACGCAGGATTCTGGTTCGTCGACGCGCTCGCGCGAAAACTGGGCGCGCAGTTTCGTGCCGAGAAACGATTCGACACCGAGATCTGCCGCGCGAGGATCGCCGGTGAAGACGTCTGGCTGATGAAGCCGCAGAGTTTCATGAACTTGAGCGGCGGGCCCGTTCGCGCCGTGCTCGACTACTATCGCCTTTCGACCGACACCCTGCTTGTCGCTCACGACGAAATCGATCTGCCGCCAGGCACGGTGCGCCTGAAGAAGGGCGGCGGTCACGGCGGGCATAACGGCATCCGGGATGTGATCGGCCATTGTGGCGCCGATTTCATGCGGTTGCGGCTCGGTGTCGGACATCCCGGGGACAAGGACCGGGTCACGGGCTACGTACTGCAGGCGCCGTCCCGGGACGTGGAAAATGCCGTAAGGCGCAACATCGAGGAAGCGATCGCGATCATGCCGATGCTGGTCGAGAGCGGTCTGAATGCGGCGATGAAAGCCCTGCACACGAAAGCATCGAACGAGTCCTAGGCAGCCATGGCCATCAAGTGCGGTATCGTCGGTTTGCCGAACGTCGGCAAGTCCACACTTTTCAATGCATTGACCGCAGCCGAAATTCCGGCCGAGAACTATCCTTTCTGCACCATCGAACCCAATGTCGGCGTCGTGCCGGTGCCGGATCCGCGGCTGAATGTGCTCGCCGGTATCGTCAAGCCGCAAAAAGTCATTCCGACCACGATGGAGTTCGTCGACATCGCCGGGCTGGTTGCAGGGGCGTCCAAAGGCGAAGGGCTCGGCAACCAGTTTCTTGCCAATATCCGCGAGACCAATGCGATCGCGCATGTGGTTCGCTGTTTCGAGAATGACGACGTGGTCCATGTCCCCGGCAAGGTCGATCCGGCAGGCGACATCGAAACCATCGATACCGAGCTTGCGCTAGCGGATCTCGAGGCGATCGAGAAACAACTTCACAAAGCGGAACGCAATGCCAAAGCGAATGAAAAGACAGCAGTAGCCTGGCGAGACCTGTTGCGCAAAGTCAAAATACAACTTGACCGGGGCATGCCGGTGCGCGCCATGTCGCTGGATGACACAGAAAAGCTGGCATTGCGGGACCTGCAACTGCTGACGGCCAAGCCCGTGATGTACGTCGCCAACGTGGACGAACACGGATTCGACAACAATCTGCACCTTGATGCCGTACGCCACCTGGCGACAAAGGAAAGCTCGATAGTCGTGCCGATCTGCGCGGCCATCGAAGCCGAAATCGCACAGCTCGATCAGGCCGACCGCGCCGATTTTTTGGCCGATCTGGGGCTGTCGGAACCCGGCCTCGACCGTGTGATCCGCAGCGGCTATAAATTGCTCGGGCTGCAGACGTATTTCACGGCCGGTCCCAAGGAAGTCCGCGCCTGGACCACCCCGGTCGGCGCGACGGCACCGCGCGCGGCGGCCGAAATTCACACAGACTTCGAAAAGGGCTTCATTCGCGCAGAAGTCATCGCCTACGATGATTTCGTGGCGTACAAAGGCGAGCAAGGGGCCAAAGAGACCGGGCGCCTGAGGCTCGAGGGCAAGGACTACATCGTGCAGGAAGGCGACGTCATGCACTTCCGCTTTAACGTGTAGAATCAACAGCCTGTCGGCTTGACTCGCAAGTATTGCCAACGGACAATCTGCGGCCCTCGCGGCGCCAGTGACATGAATTGCGGTGATGTAGCTCAGTTGGTCAGAGCGGCGGACTCATAACCCGCAGGTCGGTGGTTCAATTCCACCCATCACCACCACCTCTCGACAACGGTGGCTGCTCGGGCCGCCGGGCTGGCGTCTGCCGGTGTGCGAGATGGACGTGCGCGTGGGCGGTGTGTTCCGCTGGCGCTGGCGTAACAATGAGAACGGGAAGAAGTTTGGGTTCCACGGCGAATTTCGCGACAGGTGACCTTGGTAGCCATTCCCGGTTCCGAGGCTATTGTTTTCTATCCACGATCAGGCGCCCATAAGCCGGGAAGACTCGCCAGGGGGACGTACTTCTGTACAAAAAGTTGTGCACGTTGAGCGAGACATAGCCTTCCATTCTGTCGCGAGCCACGTGTGCGAGGAAAATGGAGAAACTCTGTACGAACCCATCGTTTCTGTTAACGGTGTTTATCAATGCGGTGCCCTCTACAGCGTAGATGTAGTTTTCGACAGCCAACCGTACCGGTTTCCCGTCCTCGTAGACCTGCACCTGTACATTGCTTCCGTCGATGACAAATCGCATCTGAACGCCCGCCTTGCTATCTCGATAAAAGCCGACGGGATCGTAGTTGACTTCGAAAAATCCCTCCCAGACACCATTGAATGAGCCCAGGGAATTGAGTTCGAGTTCCGGGTCCAGTATCTCGGCCTCGGTCGGAATGTCGGGGAACTCCTGTGCGACTATTGGTGGCGAAGCAACAACAAAAAAAGCGAAAATCGCAGCGCGCATCATCGTTTCTCCTTGTGGCCTGATCGCCAGCATAGTCGATTTGCAACAAAAGTTGACCCGGGTTTTGCCCTCAGAATTGACCCAACCGGACGGCGTGATTGAGGCTCCGTTCTTGGCTGCTTTCTTTCCTTTTTCAACTTGTTGCTAACTGAGTCTTTTAAGGTATGTTGCCGAGGCAAATTTAGAAAGCGCAGCCAGGTGCATACCTGCTACATTCCGCCTCCCTGACGCCGACCTTACAATCAGTGCTCCCTTCCCTGACCAGACACCTCGCATCCCTTCGGCTGGCTTTCATTCTCGTCCCCGCTTTATGCCAGGCGAACGAATCTACGTTGCAAAGCGACCTCGAACAGGCACTGGCAGAAGAGGGCCTGACCGGCATTTCCTGGGCGCTTCTCGACAGTGACGGTGAAGTAAGCCTTGGCGCGGCCGGACTGCGCGACAACGCCTCGGGCACCCCGTTCACCACGGACACGAGATTCCACGTAGGCTCGATCACCAAGAGCCTGCTCGCGACCGGCGTGCTGCGACTGGCGACATCCGGCGCAGTTGATCTCGATGCACCGGTCAATCGTTACTTGCCGGATCTCCCCATCAATAATGCTTGGCAGAACGAAACGCCGGTGACCGTGCGTCACCTGCTCGACCACACCTCGGGCCTCGACGATACGCGCCTGTGGCAGATGTTCAGCGAACGTCCGGAACCGGATACGCCGCTCGCCGCTGCCTTTCCGGAGCCTGAAGTTCTGCTGCGAATACGCGTCCGTCCTGGTTCGCGTTTTTCCTATTCCAACATGGGCTACACGCTGCTCGGGGCGATCGTCGAGGCCGTCACCGGGGAACGCCACGAAACCTGGCTCGACAGGCAACTGCTTACGCCACTGAACATGCGCGACAGTACTTTCCTGTTCACGACTCAAGAGGGCGACGGCGCAGACCCGACGCTTGCGTGGGGGCATGTCGACGACGGCTCCCGTTATGCGGCGAGCCCGGTGTTTCTACGCCCCGCCGGGCAGTTCACGACCACGGCGGCCGATCTCGCACGCTACCTCCAGTTTCTCTCGAGCGACGGCCGTATCGATGACCGGACGTTTATCGATGTGACACTGATGCGCGCCCGCGGCCGACCGGTGACCACTGAAGCCGCAAAAAGCGGCCTGGTCTCAGGCTATGCCTTGGGGCTCATACGCCGCGATCGCCACGGCGTGGTTGGTCACTGCCACGGCGGCGACGTCGTTGGTTTTGTCGCGATGCTTTGCCTGTTCCCGGATGAGCGCAAAGGCTTCGCCTACAGCGTCAATACAGACAGTGAGACGGCCGATTACGAGCGC
>CAYXKM010000239.1:0-8499 GCA_964465665.1 uncultured Woeseiaceae bacterium | reverse complement strand
TTCGGTCCGGAACCGCGCCTGGCCTATGCCATCATCAACGCCGTCGCGGTGCTGATCATCGCCTGTCCCTGTGCGCTCGGCCTCGCAACGCCGATGTCCATCATGGTGGCAGCCGGCCGCGGCGCAACCGAAGGCGTGCTGTTCAGGAATGCTGAAGCGATCGAGGTATTGCGGCAGGTCGATACCTTGATCGTTGACAAAACCGGCACGCTCACCGAAGGAAAGCCGAAGCTCACCTTTGTGAAGGCGGCCGGCGATTTTGACGAAAACGAAATGCTGCGTCTTGCCGCATCGCTGGAACGCGCGAGCGAACACCCGCTTGCGGAAGCGATCGTGCGCGGCGTCGAAGAACGCGGTATCAATCTGGCCGCCGTCACGGGCTTCGATTCCCTGACCGGCAAGGGTGTCAGCGGCTCGGTCGACGGGCGGCGGGTATCGATTGGCAACCGCCACATCATGGCCGAAACCGACGCCGACATCGATGTGCTCGAAACCCTGGCCGAAAGCCGCCGGGGCGAGGGTGAAACGGTCGTGTACGTGTCGATCGACAACCGGGCCGCCGGCCTGATCGGCGTGTCGGACCCGATCAAGCCATCGACGCCGGAAGCGATTCAAGCATTGCACGCGGAAGGCCTGCGTATCGTGATGCTGACCGGCGACAGCCGGACAACGGCAGAGGTCGTAGCGAAAAAGCTCGGCATCGACGAAGTCATCGCCGAAGTACTTCCGGATGCGAAAGCAGCAACCGTACGAAAATTTCGCGCTGACGGCCACATCGTGGCGATGGCCGGAGATGGCATCAACGATGCGCCGGCGCTCGCCGAAGCGCAGGTCGGCATAGCGATGGGGAGCGGCACCGACGTGGCCATGGAAAGCGCCGGCATTACGCTGGTCAAGGGCGATCTGCGTGGCATCACTCGGGCGCGCCGCCTGAGCCGCGCGACCATGAAGAACATCCGGCAGAACCTGTTCTTCGCTTTTGTTTACAACGCACTCGGTGTGCCGATTGCCGCCGGCATCCTGTACCCGTTCACCGGCATGCTGCTGAGCCCGATGCTGGCAGCCGCCGCGATGTCGATGAGTTCGGTATCCGTCATCGCCAACGCGTTGCGCTTGCAGCGTGCGAAAATCTGAGCGATATCCCGGCTAGAGCCAGATACGCAGACCAGCGACGAAAGTGGTCGTCTGCCGGTCTTCCCCAGATGCGCTCGCATAATCGGCTGTGTCACCGTACAGACGCTGCCAGCTGATGCCGATGTACGGCGCAAACTTGCGGTGAAACTCGTAACGCAGGCGCAGTCCCAGATCGAGATCGCGAAGCCCTGAACCGAGCGCGTAGTCGGCTTCATCGCTGGCACCGAGATTCATCTCGAATCGTGGTTGCAGTACCAGTTTCTGTGTCAGCAGCATTTCATATTCTGCTTCGAGCCGCAGCGACACCTTGCCGTCATCGGCAACGAACACTGCGGTGTCGACTTCGAACCACTGCGGTGCGAGGCCTTGCAGTCCGATGGTCAGGAACGTCCTCTGCGGCCCAGGTTCGAAATCATGGCGAACTCCGAGCTGCAGATTGTAGAAGGCCGTGATGGCGCGCCCATACAGGAGCTGCAATTCGGCGTCATCGTTGCTTCCTTCCGTCTTCCACCAGAGCTTGTGCTGGTCGCGCCCTGTCCAGCCCTGCACATCCCAGAACCCGGTGTCGGGGGTGGGCTGGTATTCCAGCCGGTCGGCCTGCACGAAACTCAACACGCCCTCGTGCATTTCATCGGCGCGTAGCGATGACGCGGCTGCAAGGGCGAGAACCAGGAACACCAAGGCTTTCATGGCGTCACCTCGTCAGCGCCGACGACCGACACCATGCGCATCATGCCGGCGACCATGTGGTACAGCAGGTGACAGTGAAACGCCCAGTTGCCCGGTGCATCGACCGTGATATCGACAGAGAGTTTCTCGGCCGGTTTAAGCACCACCGTGTGCTTGCGCGGATTGTAGCGGCCGTTACCGTTCACCAGTTCGACGAACATGCCGTGCAGGTGTATCGGGTGCGACATCATGGTGTCGTTCACGAGAGTGAGGCGCAGGCGCTCGCCGTAGCGGAACAGCACCGGGCCATCCACTTCCGAGAATTTCTGCCCGTCGAAGGACCACATGTAACGGTGCATGTTGCCGGTGAGGTGCAGTTCCAGGGTGCGCTCCGGTTTGCGCGTATCGCGGTTTGGCAGCAAGCTCCGGAGGTCGGCATAGGTGAGGACCCGATGCCCGAGCCCGGCGAGCCCGAGTCCCGGTTCGGCTAGCCGATCGAGGGATTCCTCTGCGATGAAATCGACACCATAGCCTTTTTCGTGATCGTGCGATTGCGTTTCCGGCGTCTCCATGCCGGGGTGCATGCTGTGATCCATGGCACTGTCAGCGGAATCCGTTTCG
Organism: uncultured Woeseiaceae bacterium; assembly: GCA_964465665.1. GTDB lineage: Bacteria > Pseudomonadota > Gammaproteobacteria > Steroidobacterales > Woeseiaceae > JAKEGN01. Next base: position 6,075 of record CAYXKM010000239.1, on the reverse strand, counting down.
CCGTGCGCCATGCCCATGTCGGCCATCGTCAACAGCGGTGGACTGCGCAACGCCGGGATAGCAGCTTGCATGCCGGCAGCCGGTGCCAGCGTGCCGCTGACGTAGCCGCTGCGATCCATCGATTCGGCGAAGATCGTGTAGGCACGCGCCGCCGGTTCGACGATGATGTCGTAGGTCTCGGCAACGCCGATCTGGAACTCCTCTACCGTGACCGGTTCGACATCGATGCCGTCGGCCTGTACCACCTGCATCTCCAGGTCCGGCAGGCGCACGTTGAAAAAACTCATGGCAGAACCGTTGATGAAGCGCAGGCGCACCCGTTCCCCCGGTTCAAAAAGTGCCGTCCAGTTGGCCGATGAATCGTGACCGTTCATCAGGAAGGTGTACGTTGCTGCAGTGACGTCGGCGATGTCCGTGGGTGACATGCGCATGTCACCCCACATCTTTCGGTCGCTGAGCGTGGCCTTCCAGCCATTGTCACCGGCATCCGCAACAAGATCTGAAACCGTGCGCTGCCGGTAGTTGTAGTACTCCGGCATTTTCTTCAGGTTGGCGAAAACCCGTGCCGGATCCTCGAAAGTCCAGTCGGACAGCAACACGACGTATTCCCGGTCGTAGTCGACCGGATCGTCGTCTTTGGGATAAATGATGATCGGGCCGTAAACACCGGTTTGTTCCTGGAAGCCGGAATGGCTGTGGTACCAGTAAGTGCCGTTTTGCACCAGGTCGAATTCGTAGCGGAAAGTCTGGCCGGGCCGGATGCCGTCGAAACTGATGCCCGGCACTCCGTCCATGTCCGCGGGCAGGATCAGGCCGTGCCAGTGTATCGAGCTGTCGTGATGCAGGTCGTTACGTACGTTGAGCGTTATGCGTTCGCCTTCGCGGAATCGCAGCAGCGGTCCGGGCACTGTGCCATTGATGCCGGTGGCCATGGCACTGCGACCGTCAATCGTGACCGGTGTATGGCCGATGGCGAGGTCAAATACGGATGCCGTTACCGGGCGAGGCGCAGACCGGCCGCTTTGCGCCCATCCGGGCAGCGGCAGGGTTGTGGCCAGTCCGGTCACACCTGCGAGGTGCAGCGCACGCTGCAAAAACACACGGCGTGATCTGGTGGCGGGGTCGTCCATTGAATTGCTCTCTGCTGCAAAGAAGCCAGGCCGGGACCGCAAGTCACGCTTGCGCCGGGCCGCGAATCAGAAACGGATGTCTGAGTCGCTAATCGAGCAGGATGTCGTTGCGCGACACCGGGGTGGACAAGGGAAGATTTTGTACTTCGTACCACCGGCGACCGGGCAGGCCGGATGCAAGGATCTCAACCGTGCTGTCAGGATTCTCTGCCGGTGCTGCGGGTTTCTCGGGATGATAGTCGGAGGCAATCGGTGCTTTGCTGTTGACCGCGGTCGCGGCATGAGTACCGCACGTGGAACCGCAGTCATCGTGCTCGCCGGCATCCGCAGTCGTGGGCGACATTCCATGGTGCGATTCGTGGCGCGATTCGTGGCGCGCTTCGGCGGGTGGGTCGAGGGCGAGCAGCGCGCAGGCACAGGCGATGCCGCTGCTGCCAAGCATTGCGACGAGGATCAGTGCAAGGACAGTCGTTGCGATCGGCGGGCGGCGCACGTCAGGCATCCAGGTCCGGGATCAGCGCGCTCTCGAGTCGCGTGATCGTGTCTTTCAGAATCAGACGGCGTTTCTTCAACCGCCGGATGCGCAACTGGTCTACCAGCGGGTCGTGCGACAACTTGTCGATCAGGTAATCGAGATCGCGATGATTGACGCGCAGCTCCCGGAGTCTCGCAAACTCCTTGAATGCTTCAGTGTCGACTTTGTCGCTCATGTCCTGCAGCAATGGTGGGGGCCCAGGCGAACGGAAATCCTAACGCAGATTCTAGCGCGAAACAGCGGCGTCATTTTGCGGCGGCGGCCAGCATGCCGAGCCAGTCCCGGTCCCGCGGTCCGACCACTACGAAGTAGGGGTTCAGGATGTCCGATTTACTGTTATAAATCAGTGCTTTACCATCGAGTTCCAGCACCGCCCCGCCGGCCTGCTCGACTACTGCCTGTGCCGCTGCCGTGTCCCACTCGGAGGTCGGTCCAAGGCGCGGGTACACGTCGGCCCGGCCCTCGGCAACGACGCAAAACTTGAGCGAACTGCCCATCGGGTGCATTTCGTATTTGCCGAGTCCGTCGAGAAAAGCGTCGAGGCTCGAGCCACGGTGAGAGCGGCTGCCGACCACGCGCACGGGCACAGCCGTCTTCGCCGCAACACGGATCTGCCGCGAGGCTTGGCCGGCCTCGCGCACTTCCGCACCGGCTCCGGCGCAACCGACATAGGTCTTGCCCTGTACCGGGACGTGCACGACACCGAGTACCGGGCGGCCGTCGTCGATGAGCGCAATATTGACCGTGAACTCGCCGTTGCGGCTGACGAACTCCTTGGTGCCGTCCAGCGGGTCGATGAGCCAGTAACGGCGCCACTGGCGGCGAAGCTCGAAATCCGGAAGACCGGCTTCCTCGGTGATGATCGGGACATCGGGCGTCAGGCTCGCGAGTTTCGTCACGATGCAACGGTTTGATGCCATGTCGGCCTGCGTCAGTGGCGACGTGTCGGCTTTCTTTTCGACGTCGAAATCGGTTTCGTACACTGCCAGAATAGCCTTGCCGGCTTCGATGCTCAGCGATACGACAGGTTCGATCAGCGATTTTGGATTCATGCGGCCTTCGCGTGTGTGCTGTCAATTGGGGCAGCGGAGTATAAAGGAATCTGCGCGGGACGAAACCGGTGCAGCAACAATGAACAGGCGAACAGCATGACAGACCCGCAAACGGCGCTCGCAAACTGCAACACGCTGATGCTCGACATGGACGGCACGGTACTCGATCTGGCGTTCGACAATTATGTATGGAAGGAACTGATCCCTTCTGAGTTCGCGAAGTTGCACGGCATGACATCCGAGGCGGCAAGGGAGCAACTGTTCGCGCACTACCGCAGCATGCAAGGCAAGCTCGACTGGTATTGCCTCGATCACTGGAGCGAACGCCTCGGTCTCGACATCCTGGCGCTTCATCGCACGGTCAATCACCGCATCGGCTTTTTGCCCGGTGCCCGTCAGTTTCTCGAAGCTGTGTCGCAGACAGACCTTCGGCTGTTGCTGGTGACCAACTCCCATCCGGATACGCTGGCGTTGAAGAGCGAAGTCACCGGCGTCACCGGCTTTTTCGATGCATCGTATTCGGCACACGACATCGGCCATGCAAAGGAAGACCAGTGTTTCTGGCATGCACTGCGGGAAGCCGAGGGTTTCGATCTCAAGCGTACGCTGTTCGTCGATGACACGATCCCGGTACTGCGTAGCGCCGCCGATTTCGGTATTGGCATGCTGGTCAGGATTTCACGGCCGGATACGACCGCGTTGCGGCGCGATGAGCCGGGTTTTGCGGACGTCGAATCGGTGGCGGAGCTCTTGCGCTGAAGCAGTCGGATTAGCGCAATTCGGGGCAGAGGTCAGGCTCTTTTCGGCCGCCTCGGTCCCGAACGCTGCGACCGGTTGCCCTGCCGTGATTTGCGCGGGGGGCCACCCTGGCGCTCGCGTTTCTCCCTGGGTGCCGGCCGTTTCAGTTCGGGCAGGAGGCTCGCATCGAACGTGGCCACCGGAATTTTGTGGCCGATGTATTCCTCGATATCGGGGAGAGAAATCGCATAGGTTTCGCATCCGAAACTGATCGCATCGCCGGATGCGCCGGCGCGCGCGGTACGGCCGATGCGATGAACATAATCCTCGGAATCCTGCGGCAGATCGAAATTGATGATGTTCTGCACGTCCGGGATATGGAGTCCGCGCGATGCCACGTCCGTCCCGATCAGCACCTGCAGTTCGCCGCTCAAGAATCTTTTCAGCATGCTGGTGCGTTTCGATTGCGGGACATCGCCGGAGATTGCCTGCGCGTTGATGCCATTCCCCTGCAGGTATGCCTGCACCCGGTCGGCTTCGCGTTTGGTATTGACGAACACCATGATGCGGCCGGTGCCCATTTCGCGAATGAGACCGACGAGGAGCGGCATTTTCTCGCGGTTGGACGGGAAGAAAATGGCCTGGCGTACGCGGTCCACGGTGACCTTGTCCGGCTCGATCTGGATCAGCTCCGGTTCGTTCATGTGCTCGTATGCAAGCTCCATCACGCGGTGCGAAAGCGTTGCGGAGAACAGCATGTTCAGGCGTTTTTCCGGCGGCGGCAGCCGGCGCAGGAGGTAGCGGATGTCCTTGATGAATCCAAGGTCGAACATGCGATCCGCTTCGTCCAGGACCACAACCTCGACCTTGTCGAGCTTGAATACGCCTTGCTGGAAATAGTCGATGATCCTGCCGGGCGTACCGATCAGCACGTCGACGCCGCTCTCGATGTCGCGTCGTTGCTGTTCATAGCCGGTACCGCCATAAGCAAGCGCGACGGAAAAACCGGTATGCCGGCCCAGCACCTCGGCGTCCTTCGCGATCTGCATGGCCAGTTCCCGGGTCGGCGCCAGGATGAAGATCCTGGGCTGTTTCTGTCGCGCGTGATCGGCCGGCTGCGGCGCTAGTGTCAACAGCCGATGGTACGCGGCAATGAGAAATGCGGCCGTCTTGCCGGTGCCGGTCTGCGCCTGGCCGGCCACGTCTTTTTGCTGCAGGGCCAGAGGCAGGGCACTGGCCTGAATCGGGGTACAGTAATCGAATCCGGCATCACGGATACCGGCAAGCAAGCTTTCATGAAGATTCAGGGAGTCGAATCTGAGATCGCTCAGATGGTTATCAGTCATTGAATTCCGACGCGAAAATGTGGATCAGGGGCTTGCAAAATACCTCACGAAGGGTTCCAATTGGCCAAACATCGAGGCGACAACCGTCGCATCTTTTCAGATTCGCCACCATCGAACTCCTAGAGAAGCCGCGATAAAGCTGCGACATATTGCCTGATTGGATTGGCAGCGTCATCCATTTCGTACTGCTCGTTCGGCCATCAAATGACCGGAACGCGCATTTTCAAGTCAACCGGAATTGCATTCAAACTGGAGGCAGTAGCCAGTGAGCGACAAGATCGTGCACACGAATGACAGCCGTTTCGATGCGGATATCCTGCAGTCGGACAAGGCCGTCTTACTGGATTTCTGGGCCGAATGGTGTGGCCCGTGCAAAATGATAGCGCCGTTACTGGACGAGGCCGCCGAGCAGTACGCCGACCGGCTGACCGTTGCAAAACTGAACATCGACGAAAACCCGAATGCCCCGGCCAAATTTGGCATTCGCAGCATACCCACACTGATGCTATTCAAGAACGGCACGGTGCAGGCACAAAAGCTGGGCGCAATGTCGAAATCTCAATTAACCGAGTTCTTGGAAAATAATCTGTGAGGGGATACTTGGGCAATCAAACCAGAAGCCGGCCGAAACAGTCGAGTAACAAGCAACCCAACTCGAACGGCCAGGGGGGGAATCGGCGACGCCGTCGCAGGGGTCCTGTCGAAGTCTATCCGGATGACGGTGACAATCTCGAGGTCATTCCCGCAGATCAGCTGGAACTCAGCAAGGATGCGATGAACCTGACCGAACTGAAGACCCGGCGGGCGGAAGCCCTGGTCGAACTCGGCGAGTCCCTCGGTCTCGACAGCCTGGCGCGGTCGCGAAAGCAGGACATTATTTTCTCAATCCTGAAAGCCAGTGCGCAGAATGGCGAGGACATTTACGGCGACGGCGTTCTGGAGATACTGCAGGACGGATTCGGTTTCCTGCGGTCCTCGGACAGTTCCTACCTGGCCGGACCGGACGATATCTACGTTAGCCCCAGCCAGATTCGGCGCTTCAACCTGCGTACCGGCGATACGGTTTCCGGCCTGATCCGTCCGCCAAAGGACGGGGAACGCTATTTCGCGCTGCTCAAAGTCGGACAGATCAACCACGATGCGCCGGAGAATGCGCGCAACAAGGTACTGTTCGAAAACCTGACGCCTCTTTTCCCGCGCGAACGACTCGTGCTTGAGCAGGGTAACGGCAGCACCGAGGATTTGACGGCCCGCATCATCGATATGGTCGCGCC
>CAYXKM010000238.1:0-6721 GCA_964465665.1 uncultured Woeseiaceae bacterium | reverse complement strand
ATGCGCTCGAACGGCATACGGGTGTGTCGCCAGCTACGAAGATCCGTGGACCGCGTGCCACAAATGCACGCGGCAAATCGCTGCAGCCGGCAATGCACGGGCGGGCCGTTCGAGCGCATCTCCCCTTAAGTGAGAACGGCATACGGGCGTGTCGACGGCCTGCATACAATCTATCGGAAAGGGTCGCCGCAATGCGGGCTGCTACAGGTCGCGGAATGGCAGCGCGGTGTCGGCCTTGATCTCTTTCAGGACGATGTTGGAGCGCACCTGCGATACGCCGGGCAGGCGAAAGATGAAGTCGTCGAGGAAACGATTGTAGGCATCCATGTCCTCGACCACCACGCGCAGGTGAAAATCGGCCTCGCCGCTCGTGGCGAAACATTCAAGGACTTCGGGGTGCCGCATGACTTCGCGAACGAAGTTGTCGACATTTTTCTGCTCGTGCCGCGCGAGCGACACCAGCGTCATCGATGACAAGCCGAAGCCGGCCTTGCGCGCGTTCACCTGCACCGCGTACCGCTCGATGACGCCTTCTTCCTCGAGGCTCCTCACCCGCCGCCAGCAGGCCGAACTCGACATGCCGACTTTCTCGGCCAGCTGCTGCATGGTCAGGCGGCCGTCCCGCTGTAACTCGCGCAGAATGCTGCGATCCCGCTTGCTGAGCACTGTTTTTGTCACTTTTTGCGAAAACCAGCAATATCCTACCGCATACAGGTGAATTTCGGTTGTATTTTTCGGAATCCGTCAGATTGGCGGACAGTTCTGGCAAACGCTTTCACCGGGAATCTGCCAGAATCAGGCACTGCGCCACGCCTCGACCAGGATCCCCCATGACTTTATCCACCGCTCTCCGGGCCCCGGCTTATCCACTGGACAACTACGAGCTCGAGGACCGTTACCGGCGCGAATCCGGCCGGGTTTTCCTGACCGGGACCCAGGCGCTGGTCCGCTTACCACTGATGCAACGCACGCTGGATCGCGCCGCCGGCCTGAACACGGCCGGCTTCGTCAGCGGTTATCGCGGTTCGCCGCTTGGCGCTTACGACCAGGAGTTGTGGCGCGCCAGCCGTTTCCTCAAGGAAATGAACATCGAATTCCTGCCGGCAGTGAACGAGGATCTTGCCGCCACCGCCATACTCGGAACCCAGCAGGTCGAGTCCGAACCAGGACGCACCGTCGACGGTGTTTTCAGCATCTGGTATGGCAAAGGCCCGGGCGTCGATCGCGCCGGCGATGCACTGAAGCACGGCAATGCATACGGCAGTTCACCGCACGGCGGCGTTCTGGTGGTTGCCGGCGATGACCACGGTTGCGTCTCGTCGTCGATGCCGCACCAGTCAGATGTCGCGTTTCTTGCATGGCTGATGCCGCACCTGAACCCGGCAAGCATTGCGGAATATCTGTCCTTCGGTCTGTACGGCATTGCGTTGTCACGTTTTTCCGGCATGTGGGTGGGATTCAAGGCGATTTCGGAAACCGTCGAATCGGCGATGTCGGTCGAGCTGCCGCCGTATCCGTCGTTCATCGTTCCACCCGATTTCAAGGCACCGCCGTCCGGGCTCCACATCCGCTGGCCGGATTTTCCGGGCCCGCAGATCGAGGAAAGGCTCGAAGCGAAAAAAGCGGCAACGCTCGCGTTCGCCGGCGCCAACCCCATCGATCGCAAGATCTTCGATATTCCGAATGCGCGTTACGGCATCGTCACGACCGGCAAAGCACATCTCGACCTGATGGAGGCCTTGCGCTTGCTCGGCATCGACGAGCGCGAAGCACGACGCATCGGCCTCGATGTCTACAAAGTCGGTCTCGTGTGGCCACTGACCCGCGATTCGGCGCTCGATTTCGTGCGGGACAAGCACGAAGTGCTGGTGGTCGAGGAGAAGCGCGGGCTCATCGAAAGCCAGTTCAAGGAATATTTCTACGACTACCCCGGGCGCAAACCGAAGCGTATGGTCGGCAAGGAAGACGAGCATGGCGAGCGCCTCGTGCCGTGGGTCGGCGAGCTGTCGCCAATCCAGCTCGCCACTATCGTCGCCAAACGGCTGGATGCTGCCATCATGGGCCTGGATCTGCAGGCGCGCGCCAGGAAACTCATCTCCGGCGATTCGAACATCATTCGCATCGAGGGCGCGTCCCGCACGCCGTACTTTTGCTCAGGATGCCCGCACAACACATCGACCCGCCTGCCCGAAGGCTCGAAGGCCCTCGCCGGCATCGGCTGCCATTTCATGGCGAACTGGATGGACCGCGATACCGACGGGCTCATACAAATGGGTGGCGAAGGCATCAACTGGGTCACGCGCTCGATGTTCAGCGGTGGCAAACACGCGTTCCAGAATCTCGGCGATGGAACCTTCTATCACTCCGGATCGCTGGCGATCCGCCAGGCGGTCGCGGCGAAAACCAATATCACTTACAAGATCCTGTTCAACGACGCTGTGGCGATGACCGGAGGACAACCTGTCGACGGGCCGATCAGCGTGGAATCGGTTGCCCATTCGGTGCGCGCGGAGGGCGTGCAGCGGATCGCGCTGGTTTCCGATGAGCCGGAGCAGTTTGACCTGCACAGGTTTCCAGCGGGCACGACTCTTTCGCACCGCCGCGACCTCGATGCAATTCAACGCGAACTGCGCGAGATCACCGGGGTGACAGTCCTGATCTACGCACAGACCTGCGCCACGGAAAAGCGCCGGCGGCGCAAACGCGGCAAGCTCGTCGATCCGGACCGTATCGTGGTGATCAACGACCTGGTATGCGAGGGTTGCGGCGATTGTTCCGTCGAGTCGAACTGCCTGTCAGTAATCCCTAAGGAAACACCGTTCGGCCGCAAGCGCCAGATCGACCAGAACACCTGCAACAAGGACTACTCCTGCATCAATGGTTTCTGTCCGAGTTTCGTGACCGTCGAAGGCATTCAAGAGAAAAAAGCGGCACCCAGGGTCCGCGAGTTTCCGGACCAGAAGCTCGCGTCGATTGCCGAACCCCAGTTGCCCTCGCTCGAGGGCAGTTACAACCTGCTGGTAACCGGTGTCGGTGGCACAGGCGTCGTCACCGTGGGCGCGCTGATCACCATGGCAGCACACCTCGAAGGCAAGGGTGCCAGCGTGCTCGACTTCATGGGATTCGCACAGAAATTCGGCCCGGTCTTGAGTTACATCCGGATTGGCGCCGAACCAGCGCGACTCAACCAGGTGCGCATCGATCGCGAACAGGCGGATGCATTGATCGGCTGCGATCTCGTCGTCAGCTCGTCATCCAAAGCGTCGAAAACCTACCGGCCGGGCCAGACCAGGGCCGTCATCAACACGACGGAAATGGCGACCGCCGATTTTGTGCGACATCGCGATGCGTCACTGAAATCGGGCGAGCGAATAGCTGCCATTGAACGCGTGATCGGCACGCAAAACCTTTCCACCGTTCCCGCCAACCGGATCGCGGAGAAATTGCTCGGCAATACCATCTATTCCAACGTGTTGATGCTGGGATACGCCTGGCAAGAAGGCCTGGTGCCCGTATCGTTGAAAGCACTGCGCCGCGCCATCGAACTGAATGGAGTGGAAATCGAACGCAACCTCGACGCTTTTGGCTGGGGACGTATGGCGGCAGCCGACCCGGCATTCCTTGCATCGAGCATGGGCGACGACCGGCGTGACCAACCTGCCGCGGAGTCGCTGGACGACATCATCACACGCAGGGCCGACTTTCTCCGCGACTACCAGGACGAAGCGCTTGCAGCAAAATTTCTTTCACTGGTCACAAAAGTGCGCGACGCAGAATCGCAGGCCGGTGGAAACACCGAGTTGACGGAAAGCGTCGCACGCGCCTATTTCAAGACGCTCGCTTACAAGGACGAGTACGAGGTCGCGAGATTGCACACGCAGACCGGGTTTCTTTCGCGCTTGCACGACCAGTACGGCAACAACGTGAAAATCAGTTTTCACCTGGCGCCACCCTTGCTCAACGGAAAGAAGGATGCGCGCGGCCGGCCGCTGAAACGCCGGTTCGGGCCGTGGATCGTTCCGCTGTTTCGACTGCTGGCACGGATGCGCCGTTTGCGCGGCACGCGGCTCGACCTGTTCGGCTTGACGGCTGAACGCCGCACGGAGCGTGCACTGATAGGAGAATTCGAGCAGACCGTCGACCGTGTCCTTCAATGCCTCGACACTGACAACATCGAGACAGCTACGGTGATCGTCAATCGTTACCTCGACATCAGGGGTTACGGTCCGGTCAAGGAGCAGGCGCTGCACGACGTGCGCAAGGACGTTGCCCGCGGCCTGGCAGAACTCGCAAGCACCCGACGCATCGCTGCCTGACAGCCGGAACTTCGTGTACTAACCAATTTATTCGGTGGCGTGCGATGATGCCGGCATGCATGCCATCGTGAATAAACGCGAAATTGATTACGCATTTGCCGCGAGTCCCGCCGCGGGCGGCACACTGCAAGTCGCGCCCGGGGTGCACTGGCTGCGCATGCCCCTGCCCTTCGCCCTCGCTCACATCAATCTCTGGCTACTCGAAGATGACGATGCCTGGACGATCGTCGACACCGGCGTCGCGACCGAGGACTCGCGATCCGTATGGGAGCAAACCTTTGCCGGCTGTATGCAGAGCCGCGACCCGACGCGTGTCATCGCGACGCACTTGCACCCGGACCACGCCGGCGGCGCGGGATGGCTCTGCGGAAGATTCGACATCCCGTTGTGGATGACGCGCGCGGAATACCTGTTGTGCCGCGTGCTGGTCGCCGATACCGGTCGCATGGCGCCGGACGCCGGCGATCGGTTTTACGGCTCTGCCGGCTTCCCGCCGGAGGCGCTGCAGAACTATCACAAGATATTCGGTTTTTTCGGCAAGTTTGTCTCGCCGTTGCCGGAGTCGTATACGCGGCTTCGCGATGCAGACCCGGTTGTGATCGGCGGCAGCCGCTGGGAAGTCATCGTCGGTCGTGGGCATTCGCCGGAGCATGCCTGCCTCTACAACGCGGACCAGAACCTGCTGATCTCCGGCGACCAGCTGTTACCCACGATTTCGTCCAATGTCAGTGTGTATCCCACGGAACCGGCCGCCGATCCCCTGGGCGATTGGCTGGCGTCGCTTGCTGAGTTGAAAAGCCGTGTCCCACAGGATGTGCTGGTATTACCGGCGCACGGCAAACCGTTTCGCGGCGCTTACGAGCGTCTCGATGAGTTGATCCAGGGCCACCGGTCAAGCCTTGAGCTGCTGACGGAGTTCTGCCGCAAACCGCGGCGCGCGGTCGACGCATTTCCCGTGCTTTTCAAAGGCAATATCGATCGAAACAACCTGATCATGGCGACAGGCGAATCGATTGCACACTTGAATTACCTGCTTGCGCGCGGGGTTCTGGGCGTCGAAACCGACCGCAACGGCGTACGCTGGTACAGCAGCATCTGAGTTCCGGCACGACAACGGTGCGGATTCATGGAAGAATCGGCCGGAATCTGGCCTGAGAGATCTTCCATGTCCGCTGTTCATACCTTGCGTCTCGTCGCACTGCAGTGCCTGCTCGCCCTGCTGCTCGCCTGTTCACCGCCGGCCGAGCAAGCCGCCAATGAGAGTGCGGCTACCGCACCGGTGCTCGCCACCGCGCCGTTGCACAAGGCAGCAGTGGCAATGCCCGACACCTACGGGGCACAGGTTGCGGAAGATGTACTGAAAGCGGGCGGCAACGCCGTGGATGCCGCCATTGCGGCGGGATTCGCGCTGGCCGTGACCTACCCCGAGGCCGGAAACATCGGCGGCGGCGGCTTCATGCTGATTCACTTCAATGATGAGAACAGCTTCATCGACTATCGCGAAAAAGCGCCCGGTGCAGCCCATCGCGATATGTACCTGGATGAAAATGGCGAGGTCATCGAAGGCGCAAGCCTTTTCGGTCACCTGTCCGTGGGCGTTCCGGGCACCGTTGCCGGCATGTGGGACGCGCACAAACGCTTCGGCACCAAACCCTGGAAAGAACTGTTGCAGCCCGCGGTCGACCTGGCCACCTCAGGTTTCGTCGTGCCCGATTCGCTCGGCAGCGGCATGAAATCGATGCAAAGCGAGTACGCCGGCAAGACGAACTTCGATCGCTACTTCGCGCACATGCTTGAGGGCACGGTTTTCAAACAGCCGGAGCTCGCGACGACTTTGAAGCGGATTGCGGAACAGGGACCGGACGATTTCTATCGCGGTAGAACCGCAGAGCTGATCGTCGCCGAGATGGCGCGCGGCAATGGCCTGATTACGCTGGAAGATCTTGCCGCTTACTCGGTCGTATGGCGTGACCCGTTACACGCCGAGTGGCGCGGCAACGAAATTCTCTCGGCGCCACTGCCAAGTTCGGGTGGTGTCGCACTCATACAACTGCTGAAAATTCGGGACTACATCAGCCATCATTTCGAAGGATTGGCGCACAACTCGCCGCAATACATACACCTGGTAGCGGAAATCGAAAAGCGCGTTTTCGCCGATCGCGCCGAATTCCTCGGCGATCCGGATTTCGTCGGATCGCGGACCGATGAACTACTGAGCGAGGAGTACATACAACGGCGCGCGCTCGAAGTAAACCCGGAAGCCATTTCGATGGACGTCGCTGCCGGCTGGGGCATCGAAGCGCACGACACTGCGCATTATTCGATACTCGATCAGTGGGGCAATGCGGTTTCGAATACTTACACCTTGAATATCAGCTATGGCAGCGGGGTCATCGTCGAAGGCG
>CAYXKM010000237.1:0-15819 GCA_964465665.1 uncultured Woeseiaceae bacterium | reverse complement strand
CCCGGCAGGCGCCTCGGAGACATCGGCCAGGCCATTCAGGAACACGTCGAAAAGAATCACTTCTCCGTGGTCCGCGAATACTGCGGACATGGCATCGGACGGGTGTTTCATGAAGACCCGCAAGTACTGCACTTCGGCCGGGCGGGCACCGGCATGGAACTCGAACCCGGCATGACCCTGACCGTCGAACCCATGGTCAACGCCGGCAATCGCCACGTGCGCCTGCTCCCGGACGGCTGGACGGTCGTGACCAAGGATCATCGTTTGTCGGCGCAGTGGGAACATACCGTGCTGGTGACCGACTCTGGTTATGAGGTGCTCACGCTCGGCGCGGCTCAGCGTTAGTTTTTATTTTATTTTTCAATGGCTTATAACCTTCATGTTGCAGCGTCGGACGGCACCGATCCGGACCTCGCGGCGCTGTCGGCGAGCCTTGCAGGGAGCGAGGCGGCGGACTGGCGCGAGTCGCTGGCCATTGCCCGGGGACGACTGACGGAACGATTCAATGCCGGCGACCCGGTGACGCAGCTTGTCCTCCTGCGGGCGCAGATGATGGACCGGTTGCTCATCCACGTGTGGAAGCAACTTGCGCCGGACCTCGCCGAACGGATTGCGCTGGTTGCCGTGGGCGGCTACGGACGCGGGGAGTTGCACCCGGGGTCCGATATCGACCTGATGCTGCTGCTGGACGGCGAGTTGCCGGCCGGCTCGGACACGACTCTTGCGGGATTCGTTGCCACACTGTGGGACATCGGCCTCGAGGCCGGGCACAGTGTGCGCACGGTCGAGGACTGCGCCCGAGAAGCGGAAGCGGATATCACGGTCATTACGACCCTGATGGAGTCCCGGCATCTGCACGGCCCGGTCGCGCTCCTCGCTGCCGTGCACTCCGCCACCGCGACGGACAAAATGTGGCCATCCGACCGCTTTTTCCTCGCCAAGCGTGATGAGCAGAAGTCGCGTCACCACCGCTACGACGACACCGCGTACAAGCTCGAACCCAATGTCAAGGGCAGCCCCGGCGGCCTTCGCGACATACAGGTGATCGGCTGGATCGCGCGGCGCCACTTCGGCACCCGGCATTTCGACGAACTGGTGGATCACAAATTTCTCACCTCGTCGCAATTGCAGCTGCTGCAGGAGGGACAGGAATTTCTCTGGCGCGTCCGCTTCGCACTGCATGTTCTCACCGGGCGCCGGGAAGATCGCCTGCTTTTCGATCACCAGCGTCGCTTGGCAGAAATGCTCGGCTACGAAGATGCCCGGTACACACTCGCAGTCGAACAGCTGATGCAGCGCTATTACCGCACAGTCATGGATCTCAGCAGGCTGAACGAAATGCTGTTGCAGTTGTTCGAGGAAGAGATCCTGATGGATCCGCGGGCCGCTCCGGTGCCACTCAACGCGCGCTTCCAGATTCGCAACGGCTATTTGCAGGCGGTGAACGATCGCATATTCCGCCAGGATCCGTCGGCACTGCTGGAGATTTTCCTGCTGTTGCAACAGCACGATAATATTCGCGGTGTCAGTGCGCACACGGTGGCTCTGATCAAACGGAATCTGCACCTGATCGACGAGGAGTTCCGGCAGAATCCACGCAATCACCGCCTGTTTCTGAGTATCCTGCGCGCACCGGCCGGTGTGACCCATGAACTCCGGCGCATGAACCTGTACGGCGTACTTGGCTTGTACATACCCTCGTTCGGCCGCATCGTCGGGCGCATGCAATACGACCTGTTCCACGCCTATACGGTGGACGAACATACGTTGTTCGTGGTCAGCAACCTGAGGCGTTTCGCGCTCTCTCGCTTCGACGACGAATACCCGCACTGCAGCCGCCTGATGCAGTCATTCGAAAAACCCGAGATTGCATACCTTGCCGGCTTGTTTCACGACATTGCGAAAGGCCGCGGCGGCGACCATTCGGAACTGGGTGCTGTGGATGCCGAGGCCTTCTGCCTCGAGAACGGCATGAGCCCGTACGATGCGCGAACTGTCGCATGGCTGGTGCGCAATCACCTTATTCTTTCGATGACTGCACAGAAGAAGGACATCAGCGATCCCGAGGTCGTCAATGAATTCGCTGCACGGATTGGCGACCAGTTGCACCTGGACTATCTGTATTGCCTGACCGTTGCCGATGTCCGCGGAACCAATCCGGTACTGTGGAACTCGTGGAAAGCGACGCTTTTTCGCGATCTGTATGAACTCACGTCGCAGGCTTTGCGCCGCGGGTTGGAAAACCCGATCGACCGGGAACAGCTGATTGGCGAAACACAGTCGGCCGCCCGTGCAGGGCTGCTGCAGCAAGAGGTCGCGGATTCCGCCGTCGAACGCGTTTGGAACCTGTTCAACGAGGACTATTTTCTTCGTTATCGCAGCGAGGAGATTGCCTGGCATACCCAGGTGCTTGCCGATTCCGATACCGCGAGTTCGACCGGACTCGTCGAAGTGCGCCAGCAGCCGGACGGCGATGGCATGGAAGCAATGCTGTACACGCCGCGCAGCAACCATACTTTTGCGCACGCAACGGCGGTTCTCGACGAACTGGGCATGACCATCGTCGACGCTCGCATCGTGCCGATTGCAAATGGTTACAGCATGGAAACCTTTGTGTTTCTGGAGACTGACACGCGAAACGTTGTAGAAACGCATCGCATGGACAAAGTGCGAAGGAACCTCACGCGGGTAATCTCTGCGAAAAGCCCGCCCGCAAGGGTAATGCGCCCTGCCCCGCGCCAGGTCCGAATGTTCTCCACCCGGACCGAGGTCCACTCCAGCGAAGACCTTGGGCAGCGGCGCACCGTTCTTGAAATCGTGGCGGCCGACCGGCCGGGCCTGCTGAGCAAAGTTGGCCAGGCTTTTGTCGAGTTCGGGGTCGACATCGAAACTGCCAAGATCCTGACCATCGGTGAACGGGCCGAGGACGTATTCTATGTTGTCGACCAGCACGGAGAACCGCTGTCGGATGCCGCTTGCACGGCGCTGAAAGCAGATCTGATCCGGCGCCTCGATCAGCCCAACTGACATTCCGACAGGAGCGATTGCGCAAATGCAGGATACGCAAGCCATAGTCGAAGCAGCTTTCGAGCGGCAACGCGGCGGTGAAAATGTCGACAACGATGTCATGCTGAAACAGGCTGTTGACGCGGCCATCGGCATGCTCGATTCCGGCCGGGCTCGCGTCGCCGAAAAAATCGATGGCGCATGGCAGGTGAACCAGTGGCTCAAAAAGGCGGTGCTGCTGAGTTTCCGGCTGGCAGAGAACCGCCTTATTCAAGGAACGCACAGCAATTTCTACGATAAAGTGCCACTCAAGTTCGCCGGGCGGTCGCAGGAGCAGTTTGCTGCGGCGGGAATCCGGGTTGTGCCCGATGCCATCGTGCGGCGCGGCGCATTCGTGGAAAAAGGCGTCGTGTTGATGCCGAGTTATATCAACATCGGGGCGCATGTCGGTGCCGGTACCATGATCGATACCTGGGCCACGGTTGGCAGTTGCGCGCAGATCGGCCGCAATGTGCATTTGTCCGGCGGTGCCGGTATCGGCGGTGTCCTGGAACCCGTGCAGGCGACACCGACCATTGTCGAAGACGACTGTTTTATCGGTGCACGTTCCGAAATCGTCGAAGGGGTCATAGTCGAACAAGGTTCAGTCATCTCCATGGGCGTCTTCATTGGTCAGAGCACGCGAATCTACGATCGGCAGTCCGGCGAGGTCACCTATGGCCGTATCCCGGCAGGTTCGGTGGTCGTATCCGGTACATTGCCCGCGCGGGATGGCAGTCATTCTTTGTACTGTGCTGTTATCGTCAAGCGGGTTGATGCGACAACCCGGGCGAAGACCAGCCTGAACGACGTCCTTCGGGACTGTGACTGAAAAGAGCGGACGATCTTTTAAGGACGAATAGTGCTGAAAATCTACGGGATCAAAAGCTGCGACAGTTGTCGAAAAGCCCTGAAGTGGCTGGAACAGAATTCGCACGAATACCGGTTTCACGATATCCGTGAAGACGGTCTCGACATCCAGACGCTGGAGCGCTGGAGCAAGAGGATCAGCTGGGAGAAGCTCCTGAACACGCGAAGCATTACCTGGCGAAAGATTCCGGAAGTCGACCGTGGCGGCATAACCCAGAGCCGCGTTTTGTCACTGATGCTCGAGCATCCGACGCTGGTGAAACGGCCGGTCCTCGAGCACCGCAAGTTTATTTCTGTCGGCTACTCGCCGGATGACTTTCGTCAGATCTTCCGCAAATTACGGTGACAGTTACCTGAACTACGGTGACAGTTACCTCGATTCGCCGTGAATAAGGGTTACTGTCACCGAAGTTCTCTAGCCGATGCGGCCGGTAATGTAGTCTTCGGTGAGCTTATGGCGCGGGTTGGTGAAGATCCTGTCCGTTTCGTCCACCTCGACAAGATAACCAAGATGGAAATAGGCAACGCGCTTCGAGACTCGTGCGGCCTGCTGCATCGAATGCGTGACAATTACGATGGCATAGTTATGCGACAACTCGTCAATGAGATCCTCGATGCGAGCTGTAGCGATGGGATCGAGCGCCGAACAGGGCTCGTCCATGAGGATGACTTCCGGATTTACTGCAATCGTGCGCGCGATGCACAGTCGCTGCTGCTGCCCGCCGGATAGCCCCGTGCCAGGTTCATCGAGCCGGTCTTTCACTTCTTTCAGCAATCCGGCCCGATCGAGACTGCGGTGCACGATGTCGTCCAGTTCGGCCCGGTCGACTGCCAGCCCGTGTATGCGCGGTCCGTAGGCAACATTGTCGTAAATACTCTTTGGAAACGGGTTCGGCTTCTGGAACACCATGCCGACCCTTGCGCGCAGTGCGACCGGATCGAGCTCCTTACTGTAAATGTCCTGGCCGTCGAGCTTGATGCTGCCGGTAACGCGGGCGGATTCGATGGTGTCATTCATGCGATTCAGGCAACGCAGGAAAGTGGATTTCCCGCAGCCAGACGGCCCGATCAAAGCGATGACCTGCGATCGGCCGATCTCCAGTGTAACGTTCCTGATCGCGTGATTGTCGCCGTAGAATACATTGACGTTTTCGGCGGAAATGTGCGCGTCCGGACAGCGAACTTCACCGACCGTGGCTCTGCCAAGTTCGTACCCTGGCGTGGCCGCGGACATGCGCTCGATTGTACCGATATCGGCCGCGGAGCCGGTTGCCGTGCTGTCGACGGCGACCTGCGCCGGGACCGCTTCATTTTCAGTGCGCGTCAGTTTTTTCATTTGTGGCATTGTCATACAGCATCCGGAGTGCAGCAA
Source organism: uncultured Woeseiaceae bacterium (assembly GCA_964465665.1). GTDB lineage: Bacteria > Pseudomonadota > Gammaproteobacteria > Steroidobacterales > Woeseiaceae > JAKEGN01. The sequence continues at coordinate 10,532 of CAYXKM010000237.1, read as the reverse complement.
TCATTGTTGCTTACCACTGTTTTTCCACGCGCTTTCTCAGGACCACCGCAGTCAGATTCATCAGCAACAGGAAGCCGAGCAGAACGATAATGGCTGCCGATGTGCGCTCCGCAAAGGCCCTCTCCGGGCTATCGGCCCACAGGTAAATCTGCACCGGCAGCGCGGTCGCCGGATCGGTGAAACTTGCCGGAACATCCACTATAAACGCGACCATCCCGATCATGAGCAATGGCGCCGATTCGCCCAGTGCGCGGCTCATGCCGATGATGGCGCCGGTTAGCATACCCGGCATCGCAAGCGGCAATACGTGATGAAAAACAACCTGCATTTTTGACGCACCGACGCCGAGTGCTGCCTCACGGATCGACGGCGGTACCGACTTGATGGCTGCCCGCGAAGCAATGATGATGACGGGCAAGGTCAGTAGGGAGAGAGCCAGCCCGCCGACCAGGGGTGCCGACCGCGGTAACGCCATCCAGTTGATGAAGACCGCCAACGCCAACAGGCCGAACACGATGGATGGCACAGCGGCCAGATTGTTAATATTCACCTCGATCAGATCCGACCAGCGATTACGCGGCGCAAACTCCTCGAGGTAAACCGCGGCTGCCGCGCCAATCGGAAAAGACAACAGGATCGTAACCACGAGCATGTAGATCGATCCCATCAGTGCGCCGCGAATGCCGGCGAGTTCCGGTTCACGCGAGTCGCCGTTGCTGAAGAGCGCCGTATTGAATTTTCGCACCAGCCGCCCCTGGGCCTCGAGCTGATCGATCCAGGCGAGTTGCCGGTCCGACACTGAACGCTGAACTTCCGGGAGACTGCGATCGATATTGCCTTTGACCACCATGTCGACGTTGGCGGCAGCCGGTACCACGATGGATTGCTTTGACCCCAGAAGATCCGGATTCGCTTCGATTGCAGTGCGCAGCTGATACGCCGCGCCGATGCTCACGAGTCGTTGCAGTTCGCGGCGGGCGGCGCGACCCCCGGCTTCCGGGAACTGTGCGAACAGTGCATTGCGGACGATTGCGTCAAAGTCCGCGGATTCGATGTCCGGTGTTCCGAGGGGCGCCATGATGTCGGCGTCAAACTCGACATCGAGCCGTATGTGTGTCTGCACGAAGGCGGACGAGCCCTTGCCGATGAGTGTGGCGAAAAAGATCAACAAAAAAACGACGCCGACTGTCGTTGCCAGAAGGCCGTACAGGCGAAATACCCTTTCCTTGCGATAGCGCCTGGCAAGGCTCGCTTCGACCTTTGTCCGCGACGCCGATTGTGAACTGCGCGTCATCGCCTGTCGCTCATTCGTAGTGCTCATTCGTATTGCTCACGATATTTTCGCACTACCTGCAGACCGATTACGTTGAGTCCCAGAGTGACGACGAAAAGCACGAGGCCCAGAGCAAATGCCGCGAGTGTCTTGGCACTGTCGAATTCCTGATCGCCGACCAGAAGGGTGACAATCTGTACGGTGACGGTCGTGACTGCCTGAAACGGGTTGGCCGTCAGGTTTGCCGCAAGTCCGGCAGCCATTACGACAATCATGGTTTCGCCGATCGCACGCGAAACCGCGAGCAGTATGCCGCCGACGATGCCGGGCAATGCCGCAGGCAGGATCACGTTTCGTACCGCCTCCGAACGCGTCGAACCCAGTCCCAATGCACCTTCCCGCATGGCCCTCGGAACCGCCTTTATTGCATCGTCGGACAAGGATGAAACCAGCGGAATGATCATGATGCCCATGACCAGCCCCGCGGCGAGCGCACTTTCCGAGGCCACGTCGATGCCGGCCAGTTCGCCCGCCCGGCGAACGGCCGGCGCAACGGTGAGTGCGGCAAAAAATCCGTACACGACCGTCGGTATGCCGGCAAGAACTTCCAGCAGCGGCTTGGCGACAGTGCGCACCCGGCTCGACGAGTATTCTGCGAGATAGATTGCTGTCATCAGGCCAACCGGAACCGCAACCAGCATTGCGATCAGCGTAATGAGCATTGTGCCTACAAATAACGGTACTGCACCGAAGCTTCCCGATGAACCAACCTGGTCTGCCCGGATTGCCGTTTGCGGGCTCCAGTTCAGGCCGAAGAGAAAATCGCTGAGAGGAACCTCTCGGAAAAACCGGATGGCTTCGAACAGTACCGAGAACACGATGCCGACTGTTGTCAGTATTGCAATGCTCGAGGCCACGATCAGCATCGCCAAAACAGTTCGCTCGACGCGATTTCTCGCACGAAACTGCGGTGATATCCGGCGGCTCGCGATGACCGCGCCGAGTACCGCAAGTCCGAAACAAAGCGTTGCCAGCAGGCGCCGGCTGATCGACAGGTACTCGGCGTGCTTCGCCGCAGCTTCCCGCACCACTAGGTCGACGTTACCGGATACCGCGTCACCCGCTGCAAGATTCTGGATATTTGTCACCAGCAGGTTGAGCTCCGCAGTCTGCAACCTTTGCTGTGCCTCCGGAAGGCTTTTGATCAGCAGCGCAACCACAACTCGTGGTTCCATGACGAGCCACAGCAGGACGAGGCCGAGCGCCGGCAGCAGGCACCACATCGCCACGTAGTAACCGTAATAACCGGGGAGTGAATGCAGGTTGCGAATACCGCCGGGACCACCGGCAATCGCCAGTGACCGGCTTCGCCCGAGGTAAAACGCCGCCGTGGCCAGGCCGACAAGGATCAGTATCAGTGTAGTTCCCTGCATATCGCTTCCAGATACTCCGGATCGAGGCCCATTGCGCCAAGCATACCCGTCGGCTTTGCCGCGCTCGTCTACCAGTCCGCCGGCCGGCGGCAAATCTGCCTGGCTTCAGTTGCCGGCAGTCGTCATAGAGCTCAGGTTTGCGACGGCAGCCGCGACCTCAGCGCGCTCTTCCTCCGGCAGCGGTATCAGGCCACGATCGGAAAGGTAACCGTAGTCTCCCCAGGCACGGTCGCTGGTGAACTCGCGAAGATAGGCATGCAAGCCGGGTATGACATCGACATGGGCCTTCTTGGCGTAAAAGTACAGTGGCCGCGCAATCGGGTACGTACCGTCGGCAATAGTGTCGAATGTCGGCACGATACCGCCTATCGGTTGTCCCTTTACTTTCTCTGCATTCTGTTCCAGAAAACTGTAGCCGAATATGCCCAGGGCATTCGGATTGGCCTGCAGCTTTTGCACAATCAGGTTGTCGTTTTCACCGGCCTCCACAAACATGCCATCCTCGCGGACCGTGTGACAGATTTTCAGGAATTGTTCGTTGTCCGTGTCCTGCAGCGCTGCAATCCACGCAATTTCCCTGCAACCGCCTTCCATTGCCAGTTCGACAAAGGCATCGCGAGTTCCGGATGTCGGCGGCGGACCAAGCACCTCGATGTGTCGCGCAGGCAATGATGGATTGACGTCTTGCCAGGTCTTGTAAGGGTTGGCAATGAGCTCCCCCTCCGCCATCCCGGGAACCCTTTTTGCAAGCGCCAGAAACAGGTCCTTTCGTGACAGATCGACGACGGGCGTAGCGGCTGCCGCCGCTACCACGATACCGTCATAACCGATTTTGACTTCTATGATCTCGGTGACGCCGTTACTCGCGCATCGGTCTATTTCAGACTGCATGATGGCGCGAGACGAATTGCTGATATCCGGATAATTGAAACCTACGCCATCACAAAATAACTTCAGGCCACCCCCCGACCCGGTCGATTCGACTTTCGGAGTCTTGAACTGGCTGTCGCGGCCGAATCGTTCTGCCACCACAGTGGCAAACGGGTAAACAGTGGATGAACCAACGATATAAATGTAGTCCCGGCCGGCCTGCGCGAACGCAGAGGCACTGATCAGCGCGGCGGCGACGGTGCTTGCAAGCAGCATCGCTGCTGTGCTTCTCTGTATCACTGTTGGCTCCAGTCATGCTGCGGCTGCAAAGCAGCGCCAGCTGAACTTCCGGTGGGTTGAGCCGAAGCTTAACCATCAACTGTTACGGATTTGTTGCACCGCCGTCTTGAAGCATCGGCGCGCCGATGCTGCATCTGATCAGAGTTTTTATGTATACATATCAGTATGATACTTGGTAATCCTGTAGTCACGTCTGGAATCCCTGGCGGTCTGCCATGAGTACAGGAAGCACAGATCCGGCAATCGAGCTGCTGTCTCAACTGCTACGTCGTCGCTCGGTGACTCCGGAGGATGCCGGATGCCAGGCGATCCTCGCAGCAAAGCTTGAAATCCTGGGTTTCCGTTGCGAATCGATGCCATTCGGCGATGTGAGCAATCTCTGGGCACAACGTGGCGATGTTCGCCCTATGCTGTGCTTTGCCGGACATACGGACGTGGTGCCCAGCGGCCCGGCCGATGCCTGGAAAACGGACCCGTTCGAACCCGTTATCAAGGAGGGCATACTTTACGGACGTGGCGCCGCCGACATGAAAAGCGGACTCGCTGCCATGACGGTTGCCATCGAGCAGTTCGTTGCCGAGCACCCGCAGCATACCGGCAGTCTTGCGGTGCTCGTTACCAGCGACGAAGAAGGCAGGGCAAGAGACGGCACTCTCAAAGTGATGCAAACCCTGCGCGACCGCCGGCAACACATCGACTGGTGCGTGCTTGGCGAACCCTCAAGCCAGGTGCTACTCGGCGATACCATCAGGATCGGCCGACGAGGTTCCTTGAGTGGCATCGTCACCATCCGTGGTATCCAGGGCCATGTGGCGTACCCGCAGCTCGCCGACAACCCGATCAGTCGTTTCGCACCGGTGCTGGCCCGGCTCCACGAGATCGAATGGGACAACGGCAACGAACATTTTCCGCCGACCAGTTTTCAGGTCGTCGAGATTCACAGCAGCGCCGGGGCGCCGAACGTGACACCGGGCGAGCTCGTTGCACGCTTCAACTTCCGCTATTCCACAGTGTGGACACACGACGGTCTGAAGACCAGGGTCGCCGCGCTATTGAACGAGTACGACCTGGATTACCGTCTTGACTGGCACCTGTCCGGCGAGCCGTTCCTGACCGCGGCGGGGCGCTTGAGCGATGCCGTGGTCGCGGCTGTCAGGGAAGTGACAGGCACCGAGCCACAGCTGTCAACCGGCGGCGGCACGTCGGACGGCCGTTTCATCGCGCCCGCCGGAACGGACGTGGTCGAACTGGGCCCGGTGGGTGCATCGATCCACAAAGCGAACGAACACGTCATCGTTGCGGACATTGCACGCCTGACCCGCATGTATCGCGGCATCATGGAGCGCCTGTTGCTTTAGCCGAGGACGGAATCGGACAAATTACGGCACCAGGGCCGTTGCCCTTCTCACTCGGAAATTCTAACTCGCTCGAAGGGCAACGGTCCTGGCGCCGACCCGGAGCGCCGGATGCCCGTTGAGCGAGTTGCCGTTTGCGGGCGAGAAGGGCATGCCGCCGCGGCGCCGTTTACGATCCCGGTCAGTCTGCGTCAGAACTTGCGCAGGTTGTTCCAGATCCCGACGCTACCGACGGTAACGATGGCGATCAGGACCCATGCCGGCATCGACAATCCGAGGAACTGCCAGTCCACCGATGCGCACTCGCCGGAACCACTGAAGATCATTTTCAATACTTCGGCGAGCGGAAAGCTTTCGATCATGTAGTCGAGGCCGGGACCACAGGTCGGTACCTGGTCCGGCGGCAGGTTTTGCAGCCAGACGTGCCAGCCGGCAACACCCGCGCCGCCCACCGCCGGGACGGTCAGCAAAGCCGCATACACAAAGCGCGCCATGCCGTTCGAACCGTGGATCGCGGCAGCGAGAAATACGAGACCGAGCAGTATGACTGCCAGGCGTTGCAGTACACACAACGGACAGGGCGTCAGCAGCAGCACGTGCTCAGCATACAGGGCGTACGCCATCAATGCGGCACAGCTGAGGAACCCCAGCAGATTCAGCGATCGACGACTTGCAAGCACCGGGCTCTCGCGACCAGGCCCTGACTAGAGGTCTTCCTGGCCGTGACGGGTATGCCGGATATCGCGACCTTCGACCATGTAAATCACGTATTCGCAGATATTTTTGGCATGATCGCCTATCCGCTCCAGCGCACGGGCCGCCCAGGTGACATTCATCACCCGGCGCACGCTGCCGGGATCCTCCATCATGAATGTTATGCACTGCCGGGTGATCGCATCGTATTCTTCATCGACGCGTTCGTCTTCCAGCAGGATGAGTTTCGACGCTTCAACGTCGAGACGAGCAAAAGCATTCATCGCATCACGCAGCATCTGCAGGACATGGTGACCTAGATTCTTCAGTTCGCGGTACGAATCTGCCGGCCGATCCATCCCGGCAAGCTTGGACGCCAGATAACCGATTTTTTCGGCTTCATCGCCGATTCTCTCAAGATCGGTAATGGTCTTGATGATCGCTACCGTCAATCGCAGATCACTGGCGGCCGGTGCGCGGGTGGCAAGTATGCGACCGCATTCCTCGTCAATGCTGACCTCGAGTTTGTTGACCTTGTAATCGTCCTTGGCAACCCGCAACCCGAGTGCGCTGTCGCCACTTACGATGGCCATGATTGCGTCGGACAGCTGCGTCTCGACCAGTCCTCCCATACTGAGAACGCTGTTGCGCAGGTTGTCGAGGTCCTTGTTGAAGCGCCTGGAGATGTGGCCTGTCAAATCGGTGGTTTGCATCCTAGTATCTACATTAAACGTGCGTGACTGGAATTGCGGTCGCTGCCTGGCCGAAGTGCCTGCATCGCCTGCATTGCGTTCTGTGCCGTTAAGAATTCGATCGTATGCCTCAAATATGACGTTTACTTGACCCTGCGGCCGTCAATGTTCCGCAAGCCGCCGCAGATCAAATACGAATCGTCGGTGCGTACCGACTTCTGTGACAATAACGTTACAAGCCGGTGATTTCCGGAACATGACCACAATATTGCAGTTTTGTGACATTTATAGCCAGCGCCGCCGGGCACCGGTTTCAATCCGCCGAACGTGCTTTTCCAAAAATCGGGGCAATCACCGCGGCAACGATGCGACTGGATGGAAACTGGCAGATGAAGGTCGATCCCAGACCGAGCCGGCTGCGAATTTCCAGTTTTGCCTCGTGTCGCTCGAGCGCGTGTTTCACAATCGCAAGGCCCAGACCGATGCCACCGTCTTCCCGGCTCCTGCCCGCATCCACTCGAAAGAAACGTTCGGTCAACCTCGGTATATGTTCCTCGGCGATGCCCTCGCCCGTGTCGCTGACCACCAGTTCCGCGCCTCCCGGACTGCTGCGCCAGCTCAGGGTCACGGTTCCGGATGGCGGCGTATGACGCATGGCGTTGGTCAGCAGGTTGGTCACGACCGATTCGATTTCCGCCAGTTGTCCCATGAGATGCGCGCGGGATTCGCATTCGACAATGAGTTGTGGATGCGGCGCACCGCCGGTGTATGCCTTTCTGGTCGACGCCAGCAGCGCGGCAACGTCGATCGGCTGGTCCTCCCGTTCTGCCGTGGCCGCTTCCAGCCGGGAGAGTTCGAGGAGCTCGGCGACGATGTTGTTCATCCGGGTCGCCTGTGCACGCATTTTTGCGACCGGTGCTCGCCATCCTGCGGGGACCTCAGGGTCATCGACCAGGGCATCGAGATAACCGCAGATTACTGTCAGGGGTGATCTCAATTCGTGCGACGCATTGGCAACAAATTCCCGTCGCATTGTGGCCATGCGTTTTCGTTCCGTGATATCCCTGACCAGCAGCAGCTGCTGGTCACCGCCATACGGAACCAGGCGGCAGAGCAACCAGGTGCCAGGGTGTGCGGGTGACGGGATCTCGATGCCCGCAGCCGGGACTCCCGTTTTCAGATACTCATTGAACTGCGGATTTCGAATCATGTTGTCGATACGTTGCCCGCGATCCTGCCGTTGCTTCAAGCCGAGCAGCGTCTGAGCGGCGGTGTTACAGGTCAGGATCTCGTACCGACCGTTCAGAACGATACCGCCGTCCGGGATTGCATTGGTCGATTCCCTGATTTCCTTCAGCAATTGCCGGTAAGCCTGCTTGTGCTTGCGCCCGCGATCCTTGAGAAAGCGGAAACGCGCAAATATCTGAGGCCAGATGCCATCGCCGTATCGGAACGCGTCGAAATTGCCGCTGCGCAGTGCGTGATCGAACACCAACAGCTGGCGCATGTGCCACGCCAGGCTCGCAAGCGACGCAATCAGCAGCCCCCACAGAGCGTGTCCGTAGTACCAACCGATGAGTGTTCCGCCGGCGAGCAGCAGCAGCGTGGTGCCAACATATCGGCGCCAGGATTCAGGCATCGGTGTTTCTGGACGAGAATCGATAGCCTGCACCTCTCACCGTCTGGATGTAACGATCGGCGCCACTGCGCTCCAGCGCTTTGCGCAACCGGCGCACATGCACGTCCACTGTGCGTTCTTCGATGTAAACGTTCGCGCCCCAGACGCGATCGAGCAACAGTGACCGGCTATAGACCCGCTCCGGGTGCGACATCAGAAAATGCAGGAGACGGTATTCGGTGGGCCCGAGCGGAACTTCCCGGCCGGCCGCGAGTACGCGATGACCTGCCGGGTCCAATTCCAGCAGGTTGGCCTTGAGCACCGCATCGTCGGATGTGCCGGATCGGCGCAGCACAGCCTGTATGCGGGCAACCAGTTCGCGCGGAGAAAACGGTTTGGTCAGGTAGTCGTCGGCGCCACTGTCGAGACCCGATACTTTGTCATTCTCATCGGCGCGCGCCGTCAGCATTATGATCGCGAGGTTTTCATTGTCCTGGTCTCGCCGCAGCGTGCGCGTAAGCTCGAGACCACTCATATCGGGCAGCATCCAGTCGATCAGCGCAAGGTCCGGCCTCTCATCCGCAAGCAGTTCACGAGCCCGGCGACAATCGGCCGCCTCGAGAGTGTCAAAACCGGCCCGGACAAGGTGAAATGCAATCATCTCGCGGATCGGCGTTTCATCCTCCACGATCAGTACCTTGGTTGCCGCCATTGTCTGCATTTCCTCGTCGACGCCGGTAAGGCGCGCTGTTGCTGGACGTTACCGCGGTATTACAGCAACGGTATATTACAGATCCGTGACGCCCGGCCTTCCGCGTTCGCCGGCCGGCGAAAATGCAGAAATCGGCCTGCGGAATTGTTTCAGGAATATTACAGTATGGCGCCCGCCGACGGCTCGGCGACTTTGGTGCGCAAATAAGCCGGTTGCAACCGTTCCGCATCGATCGATTGCCCGGCGCGCCAGGCAACCGCGCCGATGCGCAACACATGAGCTGCGCGCGGATAAATCACGGTGCTGGTTGCCGTTACCGCCGTCCTGCACGCTTCGACCAATTGCGGATACCGCTGCCAGCCGGCTCCCGCCGCGGTCCAGCCCGTACCTTGCAGCAGGTCGCGCCGATCCACCGGGACGATCGATTCCGGGTCCTCGGCCACAGGCAATCCCACATCTTTTGCCACATAAGCGGCGAAGTACACCTCGCTCATGCGCGCATCCTGCGCGACAGCGACCTTGTCCGCCTTTTCACATTGCATCACTTCCGCGGCAATTGCCGCCAGCGACGACACCGGTACCAGCGGCAGACCGGCGCCGAAACAAAGGCCCTGCGCTACCGATGCCGAGATGCGCATGCCTATGAACGAGCCGGGCCCATTGCCGAGTACCACAGCATCCAGGTCCCGTACGGCAAGGCCGCGTTCGTGCAGCAGTTCCCGGATCATGGGCAGTAGTATCCGCGTGTGTTCGCGCGGTTCGACCCGGAATCGTTCGGTGATGACATCGCCATCCTGCAGTGCGGCCGAGCACGCTTCGCTGGACGTATCGATGGCGAGCAGCCTCATCCGGCCCGGCTCCGTGCCTCATGCTGTGTGAGGAATGCCGCAACTTCGTCGATGGACTCGGTGCTTTGCATCGGCTCGAGGCATTTGAGGAACAGCTGCCCGTAACTCTTGCCCGTGATGCGCGGGTCGCACAACACGATAACGCCGTAGTCAGCCTGGTCGCGAAGCAGGCGGCCTGCACCCTGTTTCAGGGCCAGCGCGGCCTGCGGCAACTGATGCTCGGTGAATCCGTTGCCGCCGCGCCTGCGAATGAATTCCAGCCGCGCCATCATGAGCGGGTCGGCGGGCGAAGCAAACGGCAGCTTGTCGATCGCGACGATGGTCAGTGCCTGCCCGCGCACATCGACGCCCTCCCAGAAACTGCCGGTACCGAGCAACACCGCATTGCGATGATCGCGAAAACGCCGCAGAAGATCGTCGCGCGGCGCCTCTCCCTGCACCAGCAACGGTCGCCCGCGCAACAGCCGCTTGTGTCGGCTCACCCATTTTCTGGCGGCATTCAGGGCACGATGACTGGTAAACAGGCAGAACATCCCGCCCGTGGTCAGATCGAGCAGCGGAAAAACCGTCTCCAGCATGCGCTCGGTGTGTTCCGCATCGGATGGCGCCGGCAGACCGGGCGGCAGGAAAATCAACCCGTGCTTTTCCAGCGCATAGGGACTGGGGAAACTGAGACCGGCGACTGCTCCAAGTCCCATGCGATCTGTGAAATGACTGAAGTCCTCGCCGACGGCAAGC
>CAYXKM010000236.1:0-2435 GCA_964465665.1 uncultured Woeseiaceae bacterium | reverse complement strand
ATCAACGAGCCCACTGCGGCTGCTCTCGCTTATGGAATGGACAAGAAACGCGGAGATTCGAAGATCGCCGTGTATGACCTCGGCGGTGGCACGTTCGACATCTCGATCATCGAAATTGCGGAAGTGGACGGCGAGCATCAGTTCGAGGTTCTGGCGACCAATGGCGATACGTTCCTCGGCGGCGAGGATTTCGACATGCGGGTCATCGAGTATCTGAACTCGGAGTTTCAACGTGAAAGCGGCGTGGATATCACCAGGGACCCGCTTGCCATGCAGCGCCTGAAAGAAGCAGCCGAAAAAGCAAAGATCGAATTGTCATCGTCACAACAGACAGAAATCAATCTGCCGTATATCACGGCCGATGCCAGTGGCCCGAAGCACCTCAACATCAAGCTGACACGCGCGAAACTGGAGTCGCTGGTCGATGAGCTGATCTCGAAAACCATCGGTCCGTGCAAGATTGCATTGAAAGATGCCGGGCTCAAGGTCAGCGAGATCGACGATGTCATCCTTGTTGGCGGCCAGACCCGTATGCCGAAAGTGCAACAGGAAGTGCAGAATTTCTTCGGCAAGGAACCACGCAGGGACGTAAATCCCGATGAAGCAGTGGCAGTCGGCGCGGCTATCCAGGGTGGCGTGCTTGCGGGTGACGTCAAGGACGTGCTGTTGCTGGACGTTACCCCGTTGTCGCTCGGCATCGAGACACTCGGCGGCGTCATGACAAAACTGATCGAGAAGAACACGACCATCCCGGCCAATGCGGAGCAGGTCTTTTCGACAGCCGACGACAATCAAACCGCTGTGACGATTCATGTGTTGCAGGGCGAGCGGGAACGCGGGCGCGACAATAAATCGCTGGGGCGATTTGACCTCACTGATATTCCGCTGGCGCCGCGTGGTCTGCCGCAAATCCAGGTAACGTTTGATATTGACGCAAACGGTATCCTGAACGTCTCTGCGAAAGACAAGGCAACCGGCAAGTCACAGAACATTGTGATCAAGGCATCCAGCGGTCTGACCGACGAAGAGATCGAAAAAATGGTGGCGGACGCGGCAAGCCATGCGGAAGAAGACAAGAAATTCCGCGAGATCGTCGATGCGCGTAACCAGGCCGACGGGCTGATTCATGCCGCGGAGAAAACGTTGAAAGAGCTTGGAGAGAAGGCCTCCGGCGAGGATCGCCTCGCTGTGGAGTCGGCGATTTCCGATCTCAAGGCTGTACTGGACAGCGAGGATAAGGAAAAGATCGAATCGCGGACTTCGAGACTTGCGGAGGCGTCGGCGAGCATTGCGCAGAAACTGTACGCTGAAAAGGCGAAAGAGCCCGGCGACGGCGCCGATGGCGGGCAAGACAAATCTGAAGACGTAGTCGACGCCGAGTTTGAAGAAGTGGATGGTGACGGCAAGTCGAAGCCCCACTGATATCGAGCGGTAGAATGCAATGACCGGACCGGGCGCCCATGATGGCGCCCGATTTATGAACAGGCAAGACATGGCGAAGCGCGACTACTACGAAACTCTTGGCGTGTCCCGGGGAGCAACGGAAGCCGAAATCAAGAAGGCATACCGGCGCCTGGCCATGAAGCACCATCCCGACAGGAACAAGGACGATGCGACATCCGGGACGAAATTCAAGGAAGCCAAGCAGGCCTACGAGGTACTTACAGACGCCGACAAGCGCGCAGCGTACGATCGATATGGTCATGACGGCTTGCGCGCAGTGAGTGGCGGCGGCTTTACGGCCGAGGGATTCGGCGACATTTTCGGCGATGTGTTCGGCGACATTTTCGGCGGCGGCCGTCGCGGCGGCCGCAGTCAGGTTTTCCGAGGCGCAGATCTCGGCTATGAGCTCGAACTGGAACTCGAACGCGCCGTCAGCGGCGACTCGGTAACTATCGAAGTTCCGACCCAGGCGGCCTGTGGTGATTGCAACGGTTCCGGGGCCAGGAAGGGCACGGAAGCTACTCAATGTTCAACCTGCGGCGGTGCCGGCCACGTGCGCATGCAGCAGGGCTTTTTTTCCATACAGCAGACTTGCCCCGCCTGCAAGGGTGCCGGCAAGGTCATTCTGGATCCGTGTGACACCTGTCATGGCCGGGGTCGTGTCAGCAAGACCAAAAAACTGTCCGTGAAGGTACCGGCGGGTGTCGACACCGGCGACAGAATTCGCCTGTCTGGCGAAGGCGAGGCGGGCAGGAACAGCGGTCCACCGGGCGACCTTTACGTGGAGATTCGTGTCAAGCCGCACAAACTCTTCGAGCGATCGGGCCCGGATCTTTCCTGCGAGGTGCCGGTCAGTATTGCGGCAGCGACTCTCGGAGGCGAGGTCGAGCTGCCGACACTCGACGGCCACGTTTCACTAAAAATTCCACCGGGTACGCAATCCGGTAAGGTCTTTCGCCTGCGCGGCAAGGGCGTCTCGACAGTCCGAGACC
>CAYXKM010000235.1:0-3408 GCA_964465665.1 uncultured Woeseiaceae bacterium | reverse complement strand
GTTACGACGATTTCATCAGCAAGGTCGCGGAGTTTCGGGAAATGGACAAGAGTTCCGTCGACCGGGTTGCCCAGGGTCAGGTGTGGACCGGTGCTGATGCGCTGGATCATGGCCTGATCGATGCCATAGGCGGACTCGACGCCGCCGTGGCTGCGGCCGCCGAGCTGGCCGGGCTGGACGAGGGCGAATACGGCAGGAAACACATCCAGAAGGAGCTGTCGCCCACGGAGCAGCTGGCACTCGAGTTTCTCCACGCCGTCGCGAAGCTCGGCGTCGATGCGGGCCGTTTCGTCGATCGCCAGTCTGTGCTGCAAAGATTGACAAACGTTGTCGAATCAGCGCTCGATCCGATGTTGCGCTTCAATGATCCCAAAGGCGTTTACTCGCACTGCTTCTGCGACCTGCGCTGATGGCGGGTAACGGTGGCCGGGCGCACGCTAGTTCCAGTTCATTATGATTTTGCCGGACTGGCCTGACTCCATCAGGTCGAACGCGTCCTGAAAGTCGTCAACCGGAAAACGGTGGGTGATTACCGGTTCGATGTTCAAGCCACTTTGCAACATGCTCGACATCTTGTACCAGGTCTCGAACATCTCCCGGCCATAAATACCTTTTAAAATCAAACCCTTGAAGATGACCTGGTTCCAGTCGATGGCGGTCTGGCCAGGAGGTATGCCGAGCAGTGCGACCTTGCCACCGTGGTGCATGGTCCGCAACAGATCGCGAAAGGCGGACGGATTGCCAGACATCTCCATGCCGACGTCAAAGCCTTCTTCCATACCGAGTTTGCTCATGGTGTCGTCGAGTGACCCACTCTTTACATTCAGCGCAATCGTCGCGCCCATCTTGCGAGCCAGTTCGAGCCGGTATTCGTTCACGTCCGTTATCACAACGTGGCGTGCGCCCGCAAAACGGGCGATCGCAACCGCCATGATCCCGATGGGCCCTGCGCCTGTGATGAGAACGTCTTCGCCGACCAGGTCGAAAGACAGCGCTGTGTGTGTGGCATTGCCGAGCGGGTCGAGGATGGATGCCATATCACTGCTGATGACCGACGGCAGTTTGAACACGTTGAAAGCCGGTACTGCGATAAAATCGGCAAATGCGCCCTGGCGATTGACGCCGACGCCCGCGGTATTGATGCACAGGTGTCGCCGGCCGGCGCGGCAATTGCGGCAGACACCGCAGGTGATATGGCCTTCGGCGGACACACGGTCGCCGATCTTGAATCCTTTGACCTCGCCGCCGAATTCGACGATCTCGCCGGAAAACTCGTGCCCGACGGCAAGCGGGACCGGTATGGTTTTGCGCGCCCAGTCGTCCCACTGATAAATGTGAATGTCGGTTCCGCAGATTGCGGTGCGCTGCACCTTGATAAGTACGTCGTTGTGTCCCGGCACCGGCTTTCGAATGTTCTCCAGCCAGATGCCGCGCTCCGGCTTTGCCTTGACCAATGCACGCATCGAGTTTATCCCTGATTGATGACGCCAAGTTCGTGGCCGACGGCGGCGAACGCGGCAATTGCCTTGTCGAGGTGTGTCCTGTTCAGCCCGGCCGACATCTGTGTCCTGATGCGTGCCTGGCCTTTCGGTACGACGGGAAATGAGAAACCGATGACATAGATGCCGTGTTCCAGCAGCCTGTCGGCCATCGACGTCGCCAGCCGTGCATCGCCCAGCATGACCGGGATGATCGGGTGCTCGCCGGGTTTCAGCTCGAAGCCGAGTTTGCTAATGCCCTCGCGAAAATACTTTGCGTTGTCGTGCAAAGTCTTGCGCAGGCTGCTGTCGTTGTGCAGGAGATCCAGCACCGCAATCGAGGCAGCCGCGATCACCGGGGCGACGCTATTGGAGAAAAGGTACGGCCGCGAACGTTGCCGGAGCCAGGCGACAATCTCCTCGCGCCCCGAAACAAAGCCGCCGGACGCGCCTCCGAGGGCTTTCCCGAGCGTGCCGCTGATGATATCAATCCGGCCCATGACCTCACGGTACTCGTGTGTGCCGCGTCCAGTCTTGCCAAGAAACCCGGTCGCGTGACAGTCATCGATCATCGTAAGTGCGCCATATCGGTCGGCCAGCGCACAGATATCGCGAAGATTGGCAATCGTGCCGTCCATGGAAAAAACGCCATCGGTGACGATCAGCCGGTGACGGCTGTTTGCGGCAGCCTTTAGCTGGACCTCGAGGTCGTTCATGTCGTCGTTGGCATAGCGAAAACGACGCGCTTTCGACAACCTGATGCCATCGATGATACTGGCGTGATTGAATGCGTCGCTGATCACCGCATCCTGTTCGTCCAGCACGGTTTCGAACAGTCCGCCGTTGGCATCGAAACAGGACGGGTACAGGATTGTGTCTTCGGTTCCGAGGTAGCTGGTCAGGCGCGATTCGAGTTCCTTGTGCACCGTCTGCGTTCCGCAAATGAAGCGCACCGACGCCATGCCATACCCGTATTCATCCAGTGCACGATGAGCTGCCGCAACTATTCTCGGGTGATTGGCAAGGCCCAGGTAATTGTTGGCGCACAGGTTGATGACTTCGGCGGTATTGCCATTGCGGCGTACCCGGATTGCAGCCTGTTGCGGACTGGCAATGACCCGCTCCTGTTTGAACAGGCCCTGCTCTTTGAGGGCTTCGGTTTGCGTAGCGAAAGACTTAAGTAGTGCTGCGGGCACGGGGTTGCCCTCCGGTTGCAAAGGCCGCAGAGTATATCAGGACGGTTTTGAATCCGGTGACGGGCAAATGACCGAGGTACAGACACAAACCCAGAGGATCGATCTCTGGCTTTGCAACGCGCGCTTTTACAAAACGCGTACGCAGGCAGCGGCTGCGGTCAGCGGTGGACACGTCAGGGTCAACGGCGACCGCGCCAAACCGGGCACGCGAGTGTCCCCCGGCGACCGGCTGCTGATCCTTAGAAATCGCCTCACGCACGATGTTGTTGTCCGCAGCTTGCCAAAGCGCCGCGGCCCGGCGTCGGAAGCGCAAACGAGTTTTATAGAGGACCCGGGTTCCGCGCAGAAAAGACAGGCCGCGATCGAGCGCATCCGCATGGATCGACTGCAGATGCCCCGGACCGAGGGTCGCCCGGACAAGCGCACCCGGCGCAAAGTGCGGCAGTTCAATCGCGAAGCGCGCGATGACTGACGACCCACCCTCGTTTCCCCTATAATCGCCGCCCCGCCAGGCGACTGCTTCCATAAGAACCGACACCATGCGATTCAGCCAGCAATCCTCGGCCTCACTGACCCCGCTTGACCGGGTCAGTGACAGGTACCTGTGTGACGAACAGTCGCTGCTTTCCGAACTCGGCAAGGCGGCGGATATCGGCGAGACCGCAAGGCAACAGGTTTGCAAGACTGCGGCAACGCTCGTTCGTGCGGTGCGCAAGCATGCCGCCAACGAGGGC
>CAYXKM010000234.1:0-7985 GCA_964465665.1 uncultured Woeseiaceae bacterium | reverse complement strand
CAGGCCGGCGATTTTTCCTGCGTCCTTGGTCGCCTGGCGCTGCGAATCATTGAAATAGGCCGGCACGGTGACTACAGCCTCGGTCACTTCGTGACCCAGGTAGTCCTCTGCGGTCTTTTTCATCTTCATCAGCACGCGTGCCGAAATCTCCGGCGGCGCCATTTTGGTGCCATTGACTTCGACCCACGCGTCGCCGTTGTCGGCCTTGGTAATTTTGTAAGGCACCATGGCGATGTCCCGCTGTACGACCTCGTCATCGAAACGACGGCCAATAAGGCGCTTGATCGCATGCAGGGTGTTGCGCGGATTGGTGACTGCCTGCCGTTTCGCGGACTGCCCCACCAGCACCTGATCGTCCTTGGTGAACGCCACGATCGAAGGCGTTGTGCGATCACCCTCGCTGTTCTCGATGACCTTGGGCTTGTTGCCTTCCATCACTGCTACGCAGGAATTGGTGGTGCCCAGGTCGATGCCGATAACCTTTCCCATAAATTCGGATCTCCGCTTGGAAAAAACTAAACTGGCTGATAGGTGGGGCCGCGTCGGCCGGTTTCAAGCATTCCAGTTACCTGCAGAGCGGCATTTTCATACGCTCCCTGCCTGCTCGGCCACAACCACGACCCTTGCCGGCCGCAAGAGGCGCCCATTCAGGGTATAGCCCTTCTGAAGGACGGCCAGGACAGACCCAGGTTCAAGGTCGAAAGACGGCTGCATGCTCACTGCTTCGTGCAGGTGTGGGTCGAACGGCTCGCCCTGCGGGTCGATTTCATGGATGCCGAACTGCTGCATGGTCGATGTCAGCAGCTTCAGCGTGGCCTCGATGCCCTCCCCGATGGCCGTGGCATCAGCCGGGTCGCCTGCCGTCAGTCCGAGTTCCAGGCTGTCACGTACCGCCAGCAGGTCAGTGGCGAAACGCTCCAGGGCAAATTTTCGGGCGTTTTCGACATCCCTTTGCGCGCGTTTGCGAACATTGTCGAGTTCCGCAGCGGCGCGTACGTATTTGTCCCAGTTTTCGTCCGCCAGCGCTTTGAGGTCCGCCAACGCCTGGTCCTGTGCCGATCCCGCCATACCTTGGGAGTCAGCTGCGGATGGGTCCGAGGTGCCTGCGTCAGCCGGTGTCTCGTCATTGGCAATATCGGCCTGTTTCGGCTTCCCGCTCATTATTCTACGGCTCCGGATGTCACAAGATTGCGGTCGCCCAGACGACCGATGTTGATTTCAGCATGAAGGTTTGGGGGTCGGGGCGAAGAAATTCAAGTCCGCCGGCATGTCGGGCCTGCCCGGGCCGACCGGGACCGCGCGTCGAATGCTTCGCCATTGCCGATCACCCCGTCGGTTCATGGACTCCTTTCAATGCGGATTCCAGCAGTCTCGCAGTGATGTCGACGATCGGCACCACCCGGTCGTAAGCCATCCGGGTCGGGCCTATGACGCCGAGTACGCCAATATGATCGTCGTCTACGCGATATGGCGCTGTGACCACACTGCAGTGGTCCAGAATGCTGAACCCCGACTCCTGTCCGATGAAGATCTGCACCCCATTGGCATTGATGCTGCGATCAAGCAGATCGAGAAGAAGTCGCTTGCGCGCGAACGCATCGAACAATCGCCGCAATGTCTCGAGATCCGAAAGTTCGGCGAAATTCATCAGATTCGCCTCCCCCGCCAGAACGAACTCCCCGGCCGGTTTCGATGCTCCGACCATCGCTGACTGTGCAACAGAAATAATGTCGTGCATCGCCTGGTTCATCGAGTCACGTGTACGATCGAGTTCCGTAATCAATTCCTCGCGAATCTGCGCCAGATCCATGCCCACATAGTGTTCATTGATGAAATTGGCGGCCCGGCGCAGCTCGTCAGCACTACGTGGTGATTCGGTGCTAAGAATCCTGTTCTGCACTTCGCGGTCATTGATCACCAGGATGGCAAGAATCCTACTCTCGGACAGCGGCAGGAAGTCAATTTGACGCAGGATCGATTTCTGGCCGCGCGGCACGGTAACGACGCCGGCGAGGCTGGTGAACCGGGACAGCAGCTGTGATACAGAGGTCAATAGGGCTTCAGGGTCCTCCTGCTTTTGCGCTATCTGCGATTTCAGTTGCCTGATGTCACCGTCTTTCGGTTGCTTGTAGCGAACAAGCGAATCGACAAACAAACGATATCCCTGCGCGGTTGGCACCCTGCCGGCGGATGTGTGAGGAGCGGACACAAGGCCGAGTTCCTCGAGATCCGACATGATATTGCGGATAGTGGCGGGGCTGAGATCGAGCCCTGCATCTTTTGACAGGGTGCGCGACCCTACCGGCTGACCATCGCGTATAAAGCGGCGTATCAATACCTTGAGCAGGTACTGGGCACGTTCATTGGGCAACGGACTGGCTGCTTCGCTCATCATCCGAAGCTTACAGTGAAATTGCGCTGGCAACTCATTGCGGAAATGTCCAGATTATCTTCGATTGACGACTTGGCGGCTGCTCCGCTGTTTGCAACAATCAACGGCTCCCGGCCAGTGGGCTCATACCGACCGTCCTCGGGCAGAATATATTCAACCAACGTATGACTCAACCATTCAATACCATCGCGCTTGTCGGCCGACACGAGGATGAGCGCGTTGCCGAACCGATGGCTGCTCTCGCAAGCTATTTGACAAAAACCGGCACCGCCGTGATCGCCAACCCGGGAATCGCGCGGGCATTTGACGTGCGAGCGGTCGAGGAGTCGGCTATCGCGGACGAAGCCGACCTGATCATCGCAGTCGGTGGCGACGGTACGATGCTTTACGCCGCAAAACTTGCCGGTGACGTCAACGTGCCGCTGCTTGGCGTCAACCGGGGCCGGCTCGGCTTCCTCACGGACGTATTGCCCAGGGAAATGATTGCCAGCCTGGAACGAATCCTGCGTGGCGAGTACCACCGTGAAATGCGCCTGTTGCTTGACGCATATGTTGAAGCCCCGGATGGCAGCCAGCGAAGCGCGACCGCGCTGAACGACATCGTCGTACAGCGGTGCGAAAGCGGCCGCATGCTGTATTTCGAAACGCGCATCGCCGGCAAACGATTGAACGCGCATGCCGGCGACGGGCTGATCGTGGCCACGCCGACAGGCTCGACTGCGTATGCTCTGAGTTGCGGCGGACCCATCATCGAGCCGAACCTGAATGCCATCGTCATCGTACCTGTTTGCCCCCACACCCTGAGCGATCGGCCGATCGTCATATCGGCGGATCTCAGCGTCGAAGTCTTATTGCATGCCCACGGAAATACCAAGGCGGAAATTGCTGTGGACGGTCTCAGCCTGGGCGAACTCGGGCCTGAAGACCGGCTCGTCATTGCCCGTTCCGCCAGGCGAATCACGCTGATTCATCCGCCGGGATATGACTTCTACGAAATATTGCGTTCCAAACTTCACTGGGGCCATGACAGCCGTTTCGCAGCTGATCCCGGGGACACGGGCTAGCCCATGTTGACTCGACTTCATATTCGCAACTTCGCCATTGTCGATGAAGCACTGCTCGAGTTTCGCAATGGCATGACCGTACTGACCGGCGAGACCGGTGCCGGAAAGTCGATACTTGTCGATGCAATCGGGCTGGTCATTGGCGAACGCGGCAGCGGTAGCCTCGTCCGAAGCGGCTGCGACCGCGCAGAATTTTCCGCCGAGTTCGACGTGTCGCAGCAGCATGATGCACGTCGCTGGCTCGTCGATCAGACCCTGGATGCCGATAGTGACTGCCTGATTCGCCGGGTAATCGGCGCGGACGGACGCTCGCGGGCGTTTATCAATGGCAACGCAGTGACCTTGCAGAATCTCAAGGCGCTGGGCGAAATCCTGCTGGACATACACGGACAGCACTTTCATCAATCCCTGGTTCGCCGCAGCGTGCAACGTGATCTCCTGGATCATTTCGGCGCGCATGCACCACTGCGCGATGCAACTGAAGCCGCTTTTCGCGAGTGGCAGGCACTTTCCGGGCAGTGGCAGGAACTGGAAGACGCAAACCGCGATCGGGTCGCTCGTCTCGAACTGCTGGAATTCCAGTCCGGGGAATTCGCCTCCCTGAACATGAAATCCGGCGAATTCACGGCACTGCAGGATGAACGTCGCGTGCTGCTGAATACGGGACGACTGGCCGACGCGGTCAATGACGCCATCCGTGCGACTTATGACGGTGAACCGGACAACGCACATCGTTTGCTTGCCGAAGCAACTCGTGCAATCGAAGCCGCCAGCATCTTTGATGACCGACTGCAGCCGGTGGCGACGTTGTTGACCGATGCGGGAATCCAGCTCAGCGAAGCGTACGACTCTCTGCGACGATACGCCGAATCACTGGATGCCGACCCGCAGCGCCGCGACGAGGTGGAGGAGCGGCTGACGGCGATCCAGGCGGTGGCGCGGAAACACCGCGTGGAGCCGGATGAGCTTCTGCAGGTCTGCGACCGGGTCAACGAACAACTGCTCTTGCTGCAGAACGCAGAATCTGCAGGCGCGGAGCTTGCCGAGAAATCGCGTCTCGCCGAGCACGTCTACAGGGAAGCGGCCGCGAAGCTTACGGCCGCCAGGCGCAAAGCGGCAAAGCTCCTGGCCTCTGCGGTATGCAATGCGATGGCCGATCTTGGCATGACAGGTGGTGTCTTCGAGGTGCGATTGGCAACATCCGCGGAAGCGAGAGCATCAGGCATGGATGAAATCGAATACCTGATCAGCCCGAATCCTGGCCAGGCGCCGATGCCGCTGGCAAAAATTGCGTCCGGCGGCGAGCTGTCACGTATGAGCCTTGCGATCCAGGTCATCGCGATTGACGGCAGCACCATACCGACAATGATTTTCGATGAAGTCGATAGCGGTGTGGGGGGTGGAGTCGCAGAAATGGTTGGACGGCACCTGCGGGATCTGGGCCGAACCCGCCAGGTCCTGTGCGTCACTCATCTGGCCCAGGTCGCGGGCCTTGCGGACAATCACTTTCGGGTCGTAAAAATCACGGACGGACTTTCCACCCGTATTGCGATCAATCAATTGAACGACGCCGAGCGAATCGAAGAACTCGCAAGGATGTTGGGCGGAATGAAAATTACCAGGAAAACCCGGGATCACGCCGCGGAAATGCTCAGCAATTCGCGTCGCCCGGAGAAATCCAGCAAAGCGGGCTGACGACTATCGGCGCCATCAGCTGCCGGATTTCTTTGCCAACGGCCTTACGTACAGCACCAGGTTGTGATCGATCAGCTCGTAGTTGTGCTTTCGTGCAATTTCTTTCTGCAGGCGCTCGATTTCCTCATTGACGAATTCGACCACCTCACCCGTCTCGACGCATACCATATGATCGTGATGTTCGCCCTCATTGATCTCGAAAACTGAATGGCCACCTTCGAAATTGTGCCTGCTGATCAGGCCGGCGGCTTCGAATTGCGTCAGAACCCGATACACGGTTGCGAGTCCGATGTCCTCGCCGGTGTCCAACAACTCTTTGTAGATGTCTTCCGCGCTGAGATGCAGCTGTTTCTTATCTTCCAGAATCTCGAGGATTTTGAGCCGCGGAAGCGTTATTTTCAGTCCCGCTTTGCGAAGTTCCTGACGTTGCATCATATCTGTAGTCCCGTAGGCCAGCCCGGAGCAAGCGGCGCTATCGCAGCGAAAAGCAAGAAGGTATGATTTGCGCCTATTATGGCTCATTCGGGGCGGTTGCTCCACCGCATCCGCACCTCATACGGGTATTGATTTGAATCGGCTGACACATCCGGGACGGACAGGCTTGCGCAGATTCGCGATTTTCGTGTTGATGATACTGGTGCTCGCCACCTCTTCGGCTTGCGTGTACCGCGCGCCCATGTCGCAAGGCAATCTTCTGAAACAGGAAGACCTCGACCAGGTGACACAAGGGATGACTCGCAACCAGGTACGGTTTCTCCTCGGTACACCGATGGTCGACGATCCTTTCCACAGCAGCCGCTGGGACTATGTCTACTACCTCACGGTCGGCCGGGAAAAAGCCACGTTCAAACGCTGGGTTTCCATTTACTTTGAGAACGACCTTGTCACCAGGATCGTGGACGACCAGGAACTGAGTCCCGAACTCTAGTCGGATTCAGGACTTGCCGGCCTTGGCACGCGATCGGCGTGCTTCCTTGGGATCGACGGTCAACGGCCTGTACAGCTCGACCCTGTCGCCATTCTGTACACGGTACAGACGATCGACCGGTTTTCCCCAGATTCCCGCCTGCAATTCGGCAATATTTTCGTCAGCAAACCGGGCGGCAATCCCCGACAGTTCAATGGCGTGAGCGACCGTAGTGCCTGCCGGGACTCCGAGAGTCAACAATTCCTGCTTTGCCGGTGTCGCGATTGCGAGCTCGATGCTCACCTCATTCGTGTGTGACACGGAAACTCAGCCTTTGCGTGGGCCGAACACTGCGGCAGCGCGACGGGTAAATGCATCGACCAGCGAGTTGCAGGTATCTTCAAAGTAGGCACCGAACATCATGTCGACTATCAGACTGGAAAATTCGAACTCGAGTTCCAGCAGGACTTTGCTGCCGCTGTCGCTAAGCTCTTTGAACTGCCAGCCACCGGACAAGTGGCTGAACGGGCCGTCAATCAGTTCGATGCCGATCGATTCGAATTCGCGACGCCGGTTCCGGGTGGTGAAATGCTTGCTGACAGAACCCTTGTGCAACTCCAGCGTTGCTTCGACCACTTCCGGGCTTCGGCTGTGCACTTCCGCATCATGGCACCACGGCAGGAATTCCGGGTACGCCAGAACGTCGTCGACGAGGACGAACATCTCGCGCGACGAGTACGGTACCAGCGCACTACAGCGGACTTTTCTCATCTTTCAGCCCGGCATCAGTTGCCCTGGAACTCCGGCAGAAGACCGACGGCCTTCAGGAATACGAAAATGATAGCGATCGGGGCGAGATAGCGAGCGAGAAACCGCCACACGCTGTAAACGGTTCCGGCTCCGCCGAGTTCGTCGGCACTCGAGTTCCGGCACATCACCCAGGATGCAAATACCGTTATGAATACGCCGCCAAGCGGCAACATAATGTTGCTGGTCAGGTGATCGATATTGTCAAAGATCGTTCCCCTGAGGAACTTCGTTTCGGCAAGCACGTTGAACGACAGCACCGTGCCGAATCCGAGCACCCAGATCAGTACACCGATCATGGTGGCGGCTTGCGCCCGGGTCTTATGGAATCGTTCGACCACCCAGGCTACCGCCGGCTCCATGAGCCCGATAGCCGAGGTCCAGGCGGCGAAAATCAGCAGCACGAAGAAAATAGTGCCGAATACGACCCCGCCCGACATTTGACCGAATGCCAGCGGCAGGGTCACGAACACCAGCCCCGGTCCGTCGGCAGGATTAAGGCCATTGGCAAATACCAGTGGAAAAATCACGAGCCCGGCCAACAGAGCAATCACAGTGTCAGCGACGACGACAGACGCTGACGCGCCGGTAATCGAGGTCTCTGCCGGAAGGTACGCACCGTACGCCATGACGGCGCCCATGCCGATACTCAGCGTGAAGAACGCCTGGCCCATCGCCACCAGCACGCTGTTCCAGGTGAGGGCATCAAAATCCGGAGTGAGCAGAAACGCAACCCCCTTGGCGAAGTGACCGGAACTGATCGAATAGCCGAGCAAAATCAGCATGAGCACGAACAGCGCCGGCACCATGAATCGTACCGCCTGTTCGAGGCCTCGTTCCACGCCTCGCGCAACCACAAATATCGTTAACGCCATGAAAATCGTGTGCGCAATTGCGACGGAAACCCAATTGCCGGTGAATGTGCCGAAGATTGCCACAATGTCTGCCGGTGAGCCGCCGACAAAACTGCCGCTCACGCTCTTCTGCGCATAGGCTATGGTCCAACCGGCGATGACGCTGTAATAGGACAGGATCAGGATGCCGGCGATAACGCCCATGCCGCCGACCAGTCGCCAGTGACGAGAGCTGCCCTCTTCCTCACCCAGCAACGCCATGGTCG
>CAYXKM010000233.1:0-10844 GCA_964465665.1 uncultured Woeseiaceae bacterium | reverse complement strand
CGAGGCCACAGAGGCCGCTGAGGTTGCGATTCGTTTCAATGCGCACGACTACGAAATGATCGGGCTGCGTTCAGTATTGCGCAGGGTTGCACCCGACAGTAATCACCTCGCGGAACTGGAAGCGCTGCTGGCGTCGGGTTGCCGCAGTGCGCTCGGTGCCGCAAGGGTCTGTTACGCGCTGGCGAAGGAATACGAGGAGCTCGGCCTGTATGAAAAGGCGTTCGAGTGTCTGCAGGCAGGGGCGGGTTACAAGCGCAGCACTCTCAGGTTCGAACTCGACAGTGAGCTTAGAACACTGCAACTCATTGAGGAATATCACAATGCAGCGGTTTTCAGTGAAAAGGTGATCGGATTCGACAGTGCAGAGCCGATATTCATACTCGGTCTGCCGCGCACCGGCTCTACGCTCATCGAACGCGTTTTGTCCAGCCATTCGGCTGTTCACGCGGCCGGGGAGTTGTTGCATCTGAATACCGCGATGATGGAGGAAATTCGCAAGTCCGGACCGTTGTCGAATCACACCGATCTGGTGCGCAAATGCCTGGATGCGGATCCCGTGGCGATTGGTCGCAACTATATTGCGCGGACGCGGCCGTTCACCGGCCATACGCCGCATTTCGTCGACAAACGGCCGCAGAATTATTTATCCATCGGCATCATTCACCGCGCTTTGCCCAAGGCCAGTATTATTCATGTGCGGCGCGCGCCGATGGATACCTGTTATGCAATCTACAAATTTCTGTTCAATGATGCCTACCCGTGGTCGTATGACCTGGATGATATTGCTCGCTACTACATTGCCTACCGCCGCCTGATGGACCATTGGCGCACCGTATTGCCGGGCCGCATCATCGACATCGCTTACGAGGACGTTGTCAATGACCTGGAAAGCGAGGCCAGGAAACTGCTCGACAAACTGGGCCTGGACTGGCAACCCGAATGCCTCAGCTTCCACGAAAGTGAGGCAGCGACCATGACGGGCAGTGCCGTGCAAGTGCGGCAGCCTGTGTATTCATCGTCTGTAGGGCGCTGGCGCGACTATGAACGCCAGTTGCGAAAGGTCGCGATGCTTCTGACGGCTGCAGATATTGACCCTTACAGACCGTGATCGCGTCATCCCTATCGGCCACCGTGAAGGAGCAGTCGATCCGGTCCTGTTGGCCCTGTCTTCGGTATAAACTCTGATGCGTCAATCCACGAATAATGGCGCATCGGATACGCGGAGTCCTGAACAGTCTGACACACCACCTCCGATGAGCACTGCCGCCCAGACGTCCTTTGCCGCCCTGCGCCGGCTGCTGCGTTATGCACGCGGCTTCAGGCGCCGCATAGTGTTCGCCTCGATTTGTTCGATCATGAACAAATTGTTCGACGTGATGCCGGAAATACTGATCGGCATTGCCATCGATGTTGTCGTCCGGCAGGAGTCGTCATTCGTTGCCGCCCTCGGCATTGCCGATCCGAGATGGCAGCTCGGTCTGCTCGGCGGCCTCACCCTGGTCATCTGGATACTGGAGTCGCTGTTCGAGTACCTGTACCTGATCCTGTGGCGCAATCTCGCGCAGGACCTGCAACACGCGATGCGGCTCGATGCATATCAGCAGGTACAGAAGCTCGATCTCGCGTATTTCGAGGATCGCAGCACCGGCAACCTTGTCACTATCCTGAATGACGACGTCAACCAGCTCGAACGATTCTTGAACGGCGGCGCCAACGACCTGATCCAGGTTGCCACCACGGTCATCGCTGTCGGTACCGTCTTTTTTGCCATATCGCCACTGATTGCGTTGCTTGCGTTCACGCCGATCCCGGTCATAGTTCTCGGCGCGTTCTATTTTCAGCGCCGTGCTCAGCCGCTCTATGCCGAGGTCCGAAATCGGGTCGGCGACCTCGGCGCGCGCCTTTCGGCCAACCTGTCCGGCATCACCACCATCAAGAGTTTCGCAACGGAGAACTTCGAGGCGGAACGCATAAGGCAGGACAGCGACGCATACCTCGAGGCCAACCGCAAAGCCATAGCGATCAGCTCGGCTTTCATTCCGCTGATTCGCATGGCCATACTTGCCGGGTTCATCGCAACCTTTCTGATCGGCGGCTGGATGACGCTGAACGGCACACTCAATGTTGGTGCATACGGTGTGCTGGTGTTCCTGACGCAGCGCCTGCTCTGGCCGCTGACCAATCTTGCCGAAACCGTGGATCTCTATGAACGTGCCATGGCCTCGTCGCGCCGGATACTCGACCTGATCGAAACATCGGTATCGATACGCGACAGGCAGAATGCGCCGCAACTCGCTGCTCTGCGCGGGAAGATCGAGTTCCGGCAGGTCAACTTTGCGTACGGTCGCAGCGAACGGGTCCTGCACGATATCAACCTGACGGTCGATGCCGGCAGCACCATCGCTTTCGTCGGGCAGACCGGTTCCGGCAAAAGTACCCTGATCAAGCTGCTGCTGCGCTTCTATCAGCCGGATTCCGGCAGTATCCTCATTGACGGTCAGCCGATCGAAACCGTCAGTCTTGACAGCTTGCGAAGACACATCGGCCTCGTCAGCCAGGATGTGTTCCTGTTTCAGGGGACCATCGGCGAAAACATTGCGTACGGCACCGCCGACGCCACGCCGGAGCAGATCCGGGCTGCGGCGGAAGCGGCCGAAGTCACCGACTTCGTCGCCAGGTTGCCGCAAGGTTACGACACAGTGGTCGGCGAACGCGGGCAGAAACTCTCGGGTGGCGAGCGTCAACGACTGTCGATAGCGCGTGCGCTGCTGAAGGATCCGCCGATCCTGATCCTCGATGAGGCGACGTCGTCTGTCGACAACGAAACCGAGGCCGCGATTCAACGCTCGCTGGAACGCATCTCGCACTCGAGAACGACCCTGGTCATTGCACATCGCCTGTCGACGATTGCCAATGCCGACTGCATCTATGTGCTCGACAAAGGTCGTATCGTCGAAAGCGGTACACACACAGAGTTGCTGGCACACGACGGTATCTATTCCGCGCTCTGGTCCGTGCAAACCGGCCAGCAAAGGAAGGCCGGGTAATATCAGGCGCGCCCGGCGGCATGGTCAAAAGAGTATTTCGGCTGATCCGTGACGTTTTTTAACCGGGACCCGGCTATAGTATGCGAACTAATAAAGGGACTTGAGGGCGGTCGCCTCTCTAGTCCGTGAAGGTCCGCCTCACTGCAATTCCCGTGGAGAAAATCATGAATACAAGGTCCATGCTCTGTCTTCTCGGCCTGCTGGGCACTTTCGTATCTGCGGCTTGCATTGCGGCGGAGCCTGCCGCCTGGGGCGCAATCGAAATAGTGGGGAACTCCGTCCAGCCGGGGACTAAGGGCAAGTTTCCGGTGATCTCCGAGCGCGGCTTCGAGGCTTCCTACCTCAACATGCCGGTATTCGTCGCACGCGGCGCCAAGGCGGGTCCGACACTCTGCGTGACCGCAGGGATACACGGCGACGAAACCAACAGCGTGGAGGTTGCACGGCGGGTATTCGCGGAGACCGACGCCACAAAGTTAAGTGGCATGTTGTACATGCTTCCTTTTGTCAACGCTGACGGTTTTCGCAACCGCAAAAGGGAGATGATGGACGGTCGTGATCTCAACCGCAGCTTCCCGGGCAGCCAGAATGGCAGTGTGGCTTCCCTCGTGGCCAACTTCATTTTCACAGAACTGACATCGCGATGTGATGCATTGGTCGACCTGCACACGGGATCGAACTTGCGGTCGAACTATCCGCAGATACGCGTTGACCTTGAAAGCGAAGACTCCAAAAAACTTGCCGAGAATTTCGGTGTCGGCATGATACTCGGTGGTGGCGGTCCTGACGGCAGTCTGCGTGGCGAAATCGTAAAGGCTGGAATTCCTGCCATCATCTATGAAGCCGGTGGACCTTTGCTGTTCCAGGAAGAGGAAGTTGCGCGTGGAGCGGAGGGCGTAAGAAACGTCATGCATTACCTCGGCATGGCGGAAATACCGGGCTATAAGCCCCCACAACCGAAGATCTACGAGAAGACCCGCTGGGTTCGCGTGCCGCGCAAGCACGGGGGCTTCTTTTTTCCGGAACTGGCCATGGGAGCGCCCGTGGAAGAGGGAACCCGCATGGGTTACGTGGTCGATCCCATAACGGACGAAGTGTATGTAGTAATTTCGGAGTACGCCGGTCAGATCATCGGCATGACCCAGCCGCAACCAGTACTCTCCGGTTACCCGTTGTTCCACCTCGGGGTGGAGTAAGGGTTAACGCACTGGTAATCAGTGCTCAACCATCTCGCTGTGTTTCTTGAAATACAGCTCTTTCGCCTGGCCGATCCAGTCGTCCTGCTCCATCCGTCCCCGGCTTTCCTTGAGCGCGAGATTCACACGAGCGATGTCGTCAGCACCAAAGTTTGCAATCTGCTCGAACGTGTAGATGCCAAGCGAGTGCAGGGTGTGCTGGAAAACCTTGCCTATGCCAACGATCTGGGTGAGGTCATCCATGCGCGGTGGCGGCGAGTCTGCGCCGTTCGTTTTCTTCCCGGCGCGCTGCTTGTGAACGTGCTTGCGTGCCTCGTCCTGTTGTTTCGCCATGTTGGCGAGGTTCTTTTCGACATCGTCGAGCTTGATGCGCAACGTTTCTGAGAGCTTTTCGGAATTGTCAGCCTGATCGCGATAGCGCTGCGCATCGGTCTCGTATTGCCGGCGGCTGTTTTCCATCGATTTGAGGCAATGCGCGAGCTCCCGGTTCTGCACCTTGAGCTCTTCCAGTTCCTCGACGTCGCGTTGCAGCGATGCCAACTCCTGCTGCTGCAGGGACGCATCATGGCGCAGCTGTGCATTTTCCGCCTCCAGCGCGATTGCCTTTCTCTCGAGGTCGTCGAGGTTATCGAGGCGGGACTGCGCGGCTGCCAGCATCTTATTGACCGAGACACTTTCGGCCTTTGCGGCACTCAGCAGATTGTTGCGAGAGTCCTGCTCCGCTTTCGCGCTGTCGAGCTTGGCTTCGAGAAGTTTCCTGGCTTCGAACGCCTTCGCAAGCTCGCCCTTGTAGATCTCACCCGATTTCCGGAACTCCGCGTCCAGTTCCGTAACCCGTTGCTTCGCCTCAGCCATCGTGCTTTTGAGGTTGTTCAGTTCTTTGCCCAGCTGGTCGCGGTCTGCCTGCAGCGAGAACCGCTCCTTGGCCAGAGACTTCAGTTTTTCGAGCATCGACTCGATTTCGACGCGGCTTTTGGTGGCGGCCGACTGGTGCTGGTGCAGCGTGGCCTGTTGCGCTTCGATTGCAGTTCGCAGCTTGGTGTTATCGGCATTGAATCTGTCGCGCTGGCGAACAGCCGCATTGAATTTGGTTTGCCATTCGGCGTGCAGTTTGTCGAGCTTGCGCGAATTGCGCGTGCCCTGAACCAGCCAGCCGACTGCCGCGCCTATGACCAAGACGATGAACAAGACTGCCCCTAGCTGTACGATCGATCCGCTCAATTTGGCTCCCGGATGCCGAGTATCGTGGCAGTATGACGATCCGTTGGGTTATGGAATATGACCGATCGCACGGATCTGCCGGGCGGACCGTAAAACTGCGAAACACGTCACGTTTTCCGTGCGGCTCGATACAATTGGCGGCATCCGCGTGTGCCGAGGACGAAGCCGGATGAAACACATCCATATTGCTCTGCTGCTCCTGCCTGTTGCAGCGCAGGCTGACGATGCGGATTACGGCCGCGCCAGAGCGGCGATGGTGGAAGAGGTTCGTGACTCAGCGACGCTGGCGCGCGATGCGAACGAAGCCGGCTTTGACAAGAGAGTGCTGCACGCGCTGGCCACTGTTGAACGTCACGAATTTGTACCGTCGAGTCAAAAGCCCTATGCCTATGAGAACCGGCCGCTCCCGATCGGCCACGGGCAAACCATTTCGCAGCCGTACATCGTTGCGCTCATGACCGAACTGGCCCGGCCCGAACCGGATGACATCGTTCTGGAAATCGGCACGGGATCAGGTTACCAGGCAGCCATACTCGCCGGGCTCGTCAAACACGTTTACAGCATCGAGATCATCGAGCCGCTGGCCATGGAGGCACGAGACCGGCTGGAACGGCTTGCCTACGACAATGTCACTACCATGCTCGGTGACGGCTACGACGGTTGGCAGGAGCATGCGCCCTTCGATGCCATTATCGTGACCGCTGCCGCAAGCCATGTGCCGCCGCCACTGATCAGGCAACTCCGGCCAGGCGGGAGGATGATCGTACCCGTTGGCGAAAGATTCATGACTCAGCAGTTGCTCCTGCTCGAGAAATCCGAGAGCGGCGAAATCGTCACCCGCCAGATAGCGGCAGTCCGGTTCGTGCCTTTGACGGGTGCGCACTAGCCAGAATGCCGTGCGCCTGATCTTGCTCGCAACGCTCCTGATCTCCGTTGCCGCGATCGGCTACGAGATCCTGCTGATGCGGGTATTGTCGATCGTCCAGTGGCATCACTTCGCCTACATGATCATCAGCCTTGCGTTATTGGGTTACGGCGCCAGCGGCACGTTCATTGCGCTCGGTCAACGCTGGCTCGAACCGCGATTTCCTCTGGCGTTTGCAGCCAGTGGACTGTTGTTCAGCACAAGCATGGTCGCCTGCTTCATGGTCGGCCAGAGGATTCCGTTCAACGCACTGGAGATCGTCTGGGACCCACGTCAGCTGTTAAAGCTGAGCTTTATCTACCTGGTGTTCCTCGTGCCATTCTTCTTTGCCGCCTGTTGCATCGGCCTCGCGTTTACCTGTCGCCGTTCCTGGATCAGCCGTATCTATTTTTTTGATCTGCTCGGAGCAGGGCTCGGTGCGACGCTCATTGTGGGGCTGCTGTTTCTGTTATCGCCGCAGCACGCATTGCTGACATTGGCCACCGTCGCCCTGCTTGCATCCGCGCTCGCAGCCGGGCAGTCAGCGCCACGCAAGGGGATTGTCGCGCTGCAGTCTGCGTGGTTCCTCGCACTCGTTGCCGGACTGCCGCAGGATTGGCTTGGGTTACGTATGTCAGAGTACAAGGGACTGAGTCAGGCCCTGCAGGTCGTTGACAGCAAGGTGCTGACTGCAACCTCCAGCCCGCTGGGACTCCTGACCGTAGTCGAGAGTTCCAGCGTCCCGTTTCGACATGCACCGGGACTGAGCTTCAATACGCTTTTCGAGCCGCCGGAGCAGCTCGCCGTTTTCACCGACGGCGACTCCATGAGCACGATCACCCGATTCGACGGCGACCTGGATGCAGTCGCTTACCTTGGCGATGTTACCGCTGCGCTGCCCTTCCACCTGCTGACGGATCCGAAAGTACTGGTTCTCGGAGCAGGCGGTGGCACCGACGTGCTGCTGGCGCTGTACAACGGCGCGTCACAGGTCGATGCCGTGGAACTCAATCCCCAGATGACAGAGCTGGTGCGGGAAACCTACGCGGATTTTGCCGGCCATTTGTACGACGACGAACGCATCACGATTCACACTGGGGAAGCACGGGGCTTCGTCGCCCGAAGTCAAAAACGCTTCGACCTGATTCACATCGGGCTTCTGGATTCTTTCGCCGCCTCCGGCTCGGGCGTGCAGGCGCTCAACGAAAGCTATCTTTACACGATCGAGGCAATGCAGCAGTACGTCCGGCACATCGCACCCGGGGGCATGCTCTCGATAACACGTTGGCTCAATCTTCCGCCGCGGGACAGCCTGAAACTCATCGCAACCGCGATCGAGGCGTTGCGGAGGGAAGGTGCGGCCTACCCGGAACGGCAGATTGCGGTGATTCGAAGCTGGAACACGAGCACCTTGCTGGTAAGAAACAGTGAGTTTTCTGCAAACGATATCGAGATGCTTCGCGAATTCGCCCGCTCGCGCTCGTTCGACACCGTATTTCATGCGTCGATGCCGGCAAGCGATGCGAATCGTTTCAACCTGATCTCCGAACCTTATTTGTATGAGGGAACCATCGCGTTGCTCGGCGCTGATCCAGAGGACTTCATCGATCGCTATAAGTTTCATATCTCGCCGGCAACCGACGACCGGCCGTACTTTTTTCACTTCCTGAAGTGGCGTACGCTGCCGGAGTTCATGAGCTTGTTGAGGAGCGGCGGAGCGGGATTGATTGAATGGGGTTACCTGATACTCATAGCAACGTTTATCCAGGCAATACTCGCCGGTACTGCCCTGATCCTGCTGCCGCTGTCGCGGATCAAACGCAATTGGCCACGCGGCGATGGCGCAAGGATGGGCGGATACTTTTTCTTGCTCGGCCTGGCCTTCCTGTTCATCGAGATGGCATTCATACAGAAGTTCATCCTGTACCTCAGCCATCCTCTCTACTCCGTTGCAGTAGTGCTGAGCGGTTTTCTCGTTTTCGCCGGCCTTGGCAGTGCCGGATCCGCTCGTTTGTCGCAATTACTGCTGAAGTATGGTTACTCACCGCTGACAGTCGTCACCGCTGCCATTGCTGTCATTGCCGTCTCGTATCTGGTGTTGCTGCCGCTGCTTTTCGCACAGTTTGCCGGGCTCCCGGATGGCATCAGGATCCTGCTCTCCGTGATGCTCATAGCGCCGCTGGCCTTCTGCATGGGCATGCCATTTCCGATCGGGCTGAACCGTGTTGCAAACAGCATGCCCGACTTCGTTCCCTGGGCATGGGGCATCAACGGTTTTGCCTCGGTAATGAGTGCCTCCCTGGCTACGTTGCTTGCAATTACCTTCGGTTTCACGACCGTCGTGTTGCTCGCTATTCTGTTGTATGCAATGGCAGCAAAGGTCTGCGAATTGCGCTAGTTCGGGCCGAGCGACTATTTGCCGCGGAATGCGGCCTGGACTGATCCGTCAAGACGACTGGCTAACGACCTCGCCGCCGATAATCGTCTTCTTGATGCAGAGTTTCCTGTCGATGATGATGAAGTCAGCGCGTTTGCCGACTTGTATCGAACCCATGTCCGCGTCAAGTCTCAGGAATCTTGCCGGACTCAGGCTCGCCATGCGCGACGCGTCCTCAAGGCTGCACCCTGTAAACTCGATGATATTGCGCAGCGCGGTGCCCATGTTTGCGGCGGTTCCGGCCAGGGTGCCATTGATGTCGCGGCACACAATGCCATCGACAGTGATGCGGCGGCCGAGCAATGAGAATTCAGTGATCTCGGAGCCGACCGGCGGCATGGCGTCGCTTACCAACATCATCCTGTCCGGCCCCTTGCAACGGTAGGCAACTCTTACTGACACCGGACTTACATGGTGACCGTCGGCAATGATGCCCGCCCAGGTCTCGTCACAGTCCAGCGCTGCGCCGACCACACCCGGTTCGCGTGAGCCGATTTGCGACATGGCATTGAAAAGGTGCGTGAAACCGCGCAAGCCTTGCCCGATGGCGGCCATTGTTTCGGCATAACTGGCGTTGGTGTGCCCGGCTGCAACGATGATGCCTTTGCGGGCGAGCAGGCGAATGGCGTCCGGCTCGGCTGCCTCCGGGGCAATCGTCAGCAACGTTGCGCCGTTCCGAATCGGCTTGATGGCGTCTGCGATTGCCGTTGTCAGCCGGCGCAATTTATGCGGATCGTGCACGCCACGGCGATCGGGATTGAGGAATGGCCCCTCGATGTGTATGCCGACGACGCCGGCCACGCCCGCGTCAATTGCCTCTTCGGTTGCCGTCATCGCGCGCCGCACGGTATCGAGCTCATCGCTGATCATTGTCGGCATGATGCCTGTCGTACCAAAGCGTCGGTGTGCTGCGGCGATTACGGAAATGCAATCCACGTCAGGGCGATCGTTGAACAACACGCCGCCGCCGCCATTGACCTGGGCATCGATGAATCCCGGTAGCAAGTAACAGCCGGCGAGATCCCGCACATGCTCGCAGGCAGCCGGCAGTTGCTCATTGTCGACGATGCTCACGATCCTGCCGTTGTCTACTATGACCGCAAGACCGTCCGAGATGTGGCCATTGGCCAGCACAGCCCCGTTTACGAATGCTTGCATGCCCGGGTCCCCCTCAGACCGTCGCCGTAACTTTCGTCAGGTACGGGGGGCGGTCCGGGTCGAGACCGAGTTTCAACGAAAGCCCTTCTGCAAGACGATAAAAACTCTGGATGCGCAGAAGTGGCTCGACCGCCGGATGACCGGAAATTGCCGGGAGGTTGATTGCCTTGCCATGCGGCACGCCAGCGGTAATGAGCGCAATGTCGCGTCGCAGGAGTTCATCTACCAGTGCCGCCAGTCCGGCGCGGGTTTCATCGCGTTGGGCGAAAACGAGGACCGGGAACCCGGTCTTTGCAATCGCAATCGGGCCGTGCAGAACCTCCGCTGCACTGTATGCTTCCGCGTGCACTCCACAGACTTCCTTCAGCTTCAGCGCCGCCTCCTGTGCAATGCCAAGGCCTACGCCCCGGCCCAGGACAAACACATTGCGAGCAGCGGCAATCGGTTCCAGCGCCGCGCACCAGTCCGCATCCCACGCTTTGCGTAACAGATCCGGCGTGCCAGTGAGCGCGTCGGTCAGCTCATCGTCCTGCTGCCAGGCGGCGACGAGCTGCAGCAATGCCGACAGCGAGCCAATGAACGACTTGGTTGCAGCGACGCTTTGTTCCCGACCTGCATGGATCTCTATGACGTCGTCCGCGACAGCGGCGAGTGGCGAATCCGCCATGTTGAGGATTGCAAGCACATGTGCGCCGCTCTGCTTCGCCGCATGCGCAACAGCCAGCAAGTCCGGGCTCGCGCCCGATTGCGAGATGACGAGGCACAAACCGCCGTCGAAGTGCAACGGCCTTTTATAGACGGAATGAATTGAAGGCGCGAGGCTGGCCGTCAGTGTTCCCGTGCGGCTCTCGATCAGGTACTTCGCAAAAGTCGCAGAATGA
>CAYXKM010000232.1:0-31873 GCA_964465665.1 uncultured Woeseiaceae bacterium | reverse complement strand
ATTGCCCCGGGAGTTTGCAGGATGTTATCCAACATCGGCCCGTTTCAGTTGCTGATAGTTCTCGTCATCGTGCTTGCCATTTTCGGCACAAAACGCCTGCGCACGTTGGGCTCGGACCTCGGTAGCGCCGTAAAGGGATTTCGCTCCGCCGTGAGCGACGCCGACAAGGACACGACGGAACAGATCGGCGATCAGTCGAAGAAAGATGCCAACTTTGACAACACGCCGGCGGATGAGTCACAGAAAGACCGCCACAGGAAGGCCTGAACCGGCTTATGTCCAGCGTCGGCTTTTCCGAGCTGCTTATCCTTTTTTTGATCGGTCTCATCGTACTCGGGCCCGAGAGGTTGCCGCGCGTGGCCAACCAGCTGGGCACATGGCTCGGCCAGGCGCGACGCATGACCCGGGTCATGAAAAGACAACTCGAAGAAGAATTGACCCTCGAAGAAAAACAGGCGTCCATCAGACCGGCGTCCGCCGCCAAACCCGTCTATGTGACTCCCGCCAACGATAACGACGATAAGTATTCGCCGGCTCATGGCCCGCACGACACGGGTATCGGTGTCGGAGAGGAGATCCTGAAAAAGGAACTCGCCGCTGACGACAGGCAGGATCTCGATGACGACGTCGCCAGTGCGCTGCCGCCCGCCAGAGTATCCGAGCAAGAAAAGATTTCGTGACAGGAAGTGCAGACAACAACTCCGGCAAGGAAGGGGAGCAATTACAGGAAGGGACCCTTATTTCCCATCTTGTGGAGCTGCGGGAGCGGCTGCTGAAAATTGCTGCCGCGGTTGTGGTCTTCTTTGTTGCTTTCCTTCCATTCTCGAACACGATTTTTACTTTCGTTGCGGAACCAATTGTCAGTGTATTGCCCGGCAACCGGATGATCGCAACCTCGGTCGCCTCTCCGTTACTGACTCCATTCAAGCTGACGTTTTACGTGGCATTCTTCGCCGCAATGCCAGTCGTGCTCTACCAGACATGGGCATTTGTCGCCCCCGGCCTGTACAGGAAAGAAAAGCACTTTGCATTGCCGCTGCTCGCCTCGAGCATCCTTCTGTTTTACCTCGGTGTTGCATTCGCGTATTACGTCGTCTTCCCGTTGATGTTCAACTTCTTCACGGCCGTGGCACCGCCGAGTGTCGAAGTCATGACAGACATCTCCCAGTATCTCGACTTCATCATGATGATCGTGCTGGCTTTCGGGCTTGCTTTCGAAGTGCCCATCGCCACGGTACTGATTGTGTGGACCGGCCTGACAACGCCGGCAAAACTGGCAACGGCAAGGCCGTATGTCTTTCTCGGCGCTTTTGTAGTCGGCATGTTCCTCACGCCACCGGACGTGCTCAGCCAGACGTTGCTGGCAGTGCCCGTATACCTGCTGTATGAGCTCGGCATCCTGATGTCGCGGATGTTCAATCCCCGGACAGAATCAACGCAAACACCTGTAATATAGTGCGCTTGGTCTTGCCGATACCGTTCGAATCCTGCACGGGGAGCCCTGATGAAAAAGCTTGTTGCAGCATTGCTGTTACCGTTGTTTGCCGCCGCGGGCTGTGAGCGTGCGCAGAACGCACCTGCCGAAACCGCGGACCAGTTCGTCGAACGTATCAACCTGGAACTGGAAGAGCTGAACACGGAAGGCGGTGCTGCCGGATGGGTGCGCGCAACCTACATCACTCACGATACCGCCATACTTTCGTCACTCGCGCGACAGCGCTACGCCGCCTGGCACAGCAAATCCGTTGCGGATTCGCTGCATTTTGCCGGTCAGGACATGCCACCGGCGACCGCCCGCGCGCTCGAGCAGCTGAAACTCGGCATCTCGGCTCCGGCGCCGAACGACCCGGATAAACGCAAGGAGCTGGCGGAGATCACTACCGAACTGGCCGGCATGTACGGAGCAGGAAAATATTGCCCCGACGATGGCAGCGATTGCATGGATCTCGGCAAACTCGAGGACATTTTGGCGAAAAGCCGTGACTACGACGAGAACCTCGAGGCCTGGGTCGGCTGGCGTACGATATCGCCGCCGATGCGTGACAAGTACCGGCGGTTTGCCGAGCTCGCCAATGAAGGAGCGGTCGAGCTCGGTTACGCCAACCTCGGGGAAATGTGGCGCGCCGAATACGACATGAGCCCGGTCGAGTTCGAGCAGGAAGCGCTGCGCCTGTACAACCAGGTGAAGCCCTTGTACGACGAGCTGCACTGTTATGCACGCGATGCGCTCGCGAGGCACTACGGCGAGGACAAGGTGCCGCTCGACGCGCCGATTCCGGCCCACCTGCTCGGGAACATGTGGGCTCAGACCTGGGACAATATCTACGACCTGCTGGAACCCTACCCGTCAGTCGATGACGTCGATGTCGATACGACCCTGAAGGAAGAAAATCACACGCCGCAGCAGATGGTGAAATCGGCGGAACAGTTCTACGTGTCGCTGGGATTCGAGCCGCTGCCGCAAACTTTCTGGGAACGCTCGTTATTCACTAAGCCTGCAGACAGGGAGGTAATCTGTCATGCCAGCGCCTGGGGCCTCGACGGCGGCAACGACCTGCGCATCAAGATGTGCATCAAACAGACTTACGAAGAATTGCGCGTCATCTACCACGAGCTCGGCCATAACTTCTACCAGCGTGCCTATCGCGATCAACCGCCGCTGTTTCGCGGTGGCGCACACGGCGGTTTTCACGAAGCCATCGGTGACACGGTCACATTGTCGATGACACCCGCGTACCTGCAGGAAGTCGGGCTGGTCGCCGAAGCAGAAGACAGCCATGAAGCCATTATCAACCGCCAGATGCAGCGTGCTCTCGCCGGCATCGCGGTGCTTCCATGGGCCAAACTGGTGGACGAATGGCGGTGGGGCGTGTTCTCGGGCGAGATCACGCCGGAAGACTACAACAAGGCCTGGTGGGAACTGCGGACCCGATACCAGGGAATTGCCTCCCCGGTTGAACGGACCGAGACGGATTTCGACCCGGGCGCCAAATATCACATACCCGGCAATACGTCTTACACGCGATATTTCCTCGCGCGCATACTGCAATTCCAGTTTCAGCGCGCATTGTGCGAGGCGGCCGGATTTGACGGGCCGCTGCATGCATGCTCCATTTATGGCAGCAAGGAAGCCGGCGAAAGGCTCGAGGCCATGCTGGCAGCCGGATCCAGCCAGCCCTGGCAGGATACCCTGGAGAGGCTGACCGGAACGCGTGAAATGGATGCGAGCGCCATCATCGATTATTTCGAGCCGTTGATGGGGTGGCTGAAAGAAGCGAACAAGAACAGGAACTGCGGCTGGTAGGTCGGCTGCGGTCGCTTCGTTGTTCAGGGATAGCCCATGATCGACTTCGAGAAACTCGGGGCTTTCTATCTCGGCAAACACGTCGATGAAAGCACGGGCGAGATGTCAGACGAGTTGGTCCTGTACGACTCGAAGGACCTGACCACGCATGCCGTTATCATCGGCATGACGGGCTCCGGCAAGACAGGTCTCGGAATCGGCCTGATCGAGGAAGCGGCGATGGATCACATCCCGGTGATTGCCATCGATCCGAAGGGCGACATGGGCAACCTGATGTTGGCCTTTCCGGATCTCGTTGCGGCGGATTTCGAGCCATGGGTCAATGTGCGTCAGGCCAGTGACGAGGGCATGAGCCGCGGCGAATTTGCGGCTGCCCAGGCGAAGTTGTGGAAGGACGGCCTTGCAGGCTGGGGACAGGACGGCGCACGAATCGCAAGACTGAAGCAGAACGCGGAAGTGCGCATTTTTACGCCCGGCAGCAATGCCGGCCTTCCGGTCTCGGTGCTGCAATCGTTTCACGCACCGGGCGCTGATCTGCTCGCAGATGCAGACCTGTACCGTGAACGCGTGCAGGCGACGGCCACCGGCATACTGTCGTTGCTGGAGATCGACGCAGATTCCATGTCCAGTCGCGAGCATATTCTGCTGTCGCAGATTCTGGATCATGCCTGGCAGCAAAAGCAGGACCTGGATATCGCGAGCCTGATCGGCGCCATCCAGAATCCGCCGCTCAGGAAAATCGGCGTCATGGATATCGATTCGGTGTACCCGCCCAATGACCGTTTTCAGCTCGCCATGCGGCTGAACAACCTGCTCGCCGCGCCGGGATTCGAGGCGTGGCTGCAGGGAGTACCGCTCAAAGCGGAACAACTGCTGTACGGCCAACAGGGCGGACCGCGAATTTCAGTGATGTCGATTGCGCACCTGGATGACGCGCAGCGAATGTTCTTCGTTTCCATGTTGCTGAACGAGATCATCGGCTGGATGCGATCGCAGCAGGGAACCGCAAGCCTTCGTGCCATCCTGTATATGGACGAAATATTCGGCTACCTGCCACCTACGGCGAACCCGCCATCAAAACACCTGTTCCTCACTCTTCTGAAGCAGGCGCGAGCCTATGGTCTCGGACTGGTGCTGGCCACGCAGAATCCGGTCGACCTCGATTACAAGGCCCTGTCGAATGCAGGAACCTGGTTCATCGGACGCCTGCAGACCGAGCGCGACAAGGCACGAGTCATGGAAGGGCTCGAAGGTGTTCGCAGCGGCTCATTCGACAGGCAGAAAATGCAACAGACGCTGGCTGGCCTCGGCAAAAGGCGCTTTCTGCTGCATAACGTCCACGAGGACTCCGCCGTGGTCTTCAATACACGCTGGACGATGTCCTATCTCGCCGGTCCGCTGACCCGTGACCAGATCGCATCGTTGTGCAGATCCGAAGAACGGCAGCAGCCGGTTGCCACGACCCCGGGCCCCGCGACTGCAAAGACCGGGGATGCATCCGGCGGTGGTGCGCCCGTGCTCGCGCCGGCGATTCGCCAGGTATACCTGCCCGCGGCGGGCGATGACCTGGTTTACTACCCTCGGGTGATTGCGGTGGCCGATATCGCCTTCAGCGATGCAAAGCACAAAGTCGATGAGCGCAGGCCTGTCCTCGCTACCGTCGAACTCGACGATGGCCCGCTGCCGCTAGTCTGGGACCGGTCGGAATTGCTGTCGCTCGAGGCCAGCAGTCTGCTCGATGCACCACAGCCGGGTGCTCGATACGCCGAGTGCCCGTCAGCGGCAGCATCTGAAAAAAACTACCGCGAATGGGAGAAGTCCCTGATGCAGTGGTTGCGCAAGACGCAGGTTGTCCGGTTGTATCGCAGCAGCAGGTTCCGCATTACCTCGGAACCCGGTGAGACTGAAAGCGGATTTCGCATACGCCTGCAACAACTGGCGAGCGAGAAACGCGATGAGGCGGTGGGCGCTCTTCGTAAGCGTTACGGCAGCAAAGCGCTGACACTGGAGAATCGCCTGCTGCGAGCGGAACAGGCGATCGAGCGTGAGCAACAGCAATCAACAAAGAAGAAACTGGATACCGCTGTGTCCCTGGGAACCGCGGTGCTCGGAGCGTTGCTCGGCCGCAAGCGCCTGACAAGCTCGACTGCGAGTCGAGTCGGTTCGACGATCCGTACTGCAGGAGGCGCGCATAAAGAGGCGCGCGATGTCGCACGGGCGCAGGACACCGCGCAAAAAATCCGCGCCGACTTAGAAGATCTGAACGCAGAACTGGAAAGCGAAATCGAAGCGCTGGAAACTGCTTTCGATGCGCAAGCGGAAGCGCTGGAGGAACTGACGGTGAAACCCAGGGCGACCGATGTTCACATCAGCCTCGTCGGTCTTGCCTGGATGCCCTATCGTCGGAACGCGGACGGCCGGCTGGCGCCCGCCTGGCAACAATGATCGACCCGAAATATAGGGCCGCATCGCAGGCACCGAATCCTCTGAACGGCTCTTTGCGCTATTGCCCGAGGCAT
This sequence comes from uncultured Woeseiaceae bacterium, assembly GCA_964465665.1. Taxonomy (GTDB): domain Bacteria; phylum Pseudomonadota; class Gammaproteobacteria; order Steroidobacterales; family Woeseiaceae; genus JAKEGN01. Next base: position 26,050 of record CAYXKM010000232.1, on the reverse strand, counting down.
GCCCCGGCATAAGCCATCGTTTCGCCGGCGTTTTGCAGCTGGCACTCGTTCTCGTAGGTGACGCCGTCGAGGCCGCATACCGGGCGATAGTCACGCGGGCAATTCTGTCCCTGCGCTTCGCACAAGCCGGCGTGAAGGATTCGTGCGCCAGCCCGTTCCGCAAGACAGGCATTCCCGTAGGTCTTGTCATCCTGGCCACATACCGGCACGAACAGCTTCGGGCAGGGACGCAAATTGCACGCGCCCTCCGTAACGGTTTCGAATCCTGCTGCCTGTGCCATGCAGGCATTGTCGAAGGACTGGCCGTCGGGAGCGCAAACCGGCACGATGACCTCCGGACAATTGCTCACGTCGCACACGCCGCGACGTTGCACAGCTATGCGCGCCAGTTGTGCTTCGCAGCGGTTTCGGTAAGTCTGCGCGTTAACACCACACACCGGCTCGTAGGTGGCAGGGCATTCGGAGCCGCTGCAGGCTCCGAGGCTTGCCAGCTCGACGCCGGCCTGCTCCGCGATACAAACGTTCTCGTAAGTGTTTCCGTCGACGCCGCAAACCGGTTCGAAGTCGTCCGGGCAGGCGACCTTTTCCGCTGCGCAGATGCCCTCGGCAACGACATCGACTTTTGCAGCCTCTGCAAAACAGGCATTGCTGTACGTGTTTCCATCGGATCCGCAGACGGGCGCATATTCCTCGGTACAGGCCGCGGCGTCCGGGCACAGACCGTAGAACGCTATCTCGACTCCTGCTTCGGCGGCGAAACATGCACTGCCGTACGTTTTTCCGTCTTCACCGCACACGGGATCGAGGTCACCGGCACACTGTGACTCGGCGTCCGCATCCGTGGCCGGGCATGCGCCCATCGCAGCGACCTCGACTCCGGCCGCGCTGGCGACACAGTCATTGCTGTAGGTCTGCCCGTCGACACCGCAAACCGGGTCGTATTGCATGGTGCAGGCGACTTCGCCCGCCGTTTCTGCCTGCGCACCGGCGACAGCAGCCAAAACGCAGCCAACTATGCCGACGGCACAAATCCATACGCGGGTGCAACTGTGAATGCCAAGATATCGGGTCATTCGAACACTTCTCGCGGAAAACCGATCATTTGATTGGGGTTAGAGCTGTGGGTTCAATTTGCAGATTCAACTCCGGCACCCGCCGCAACCGCACGCGTATCCGCGGCAGCGGCGATGTCCTTCAAAGCAACGTATTCCCTGATGCTCACCAGCTCGAACCCCTGCGCGCGGAGCTCAGGCAGCTCACGCTCCAGGTATGCCAGCGTTTCCGGATACGGGTGCCCGATGCCGATCGCCAGCCCTCGCGCCTTCGCGAGCCGTTTCAGTCGCTCGAATTCCTGCGCAATGGATGCTTCGTCGCGCTCATCATCGAGAAATACGTCGCGACGGACAGAGGGTATCCCGCTTTCGCGTGCCAGTCGCAGCGCTACGCTGCGATGTGTCGTATAGCTGTCGACGAAGAGCAGCTCACCGCGTGCGCCGATCTCTTCCATCAGCCAGGCCATATGTCCCGGGTGCTGCGTCAACAGGCTGCCGCGGTGATTGTTTACGCCTATGGCGAACGGTACGGATTCGAAGCTCTCGGCAAAGATTCTTGCCAACTGTTCGCGAGTGGTATCGAGACTTATCATCCCGGGTTCCTCACCGATGTCGTCGATGTCGGATTGCAGCGGCAGGTGCAGTAACACTTCCTTGCCGGCCGTATGTGCCGCGTTGGCAATTTCCCTGGACCGCGGCGTCAAGGGCAACACCGCGCAAGCGACCGGACCCGGAAGATTAACGGTACGATGGCCCGCTGCCAGTTCGTAACCAAGGTCATCGATGATGATGGCAATGCGCGGCGCCGGATCCGCCGGAATCGTGCCGAAGCACAGCAGTCCGGCAATCAGCGCAAGCGACCGTTGCAACATCCGCACGGAGTTCAATTGCGAAGGCCGGCCGTCACTCGGCGCTGGATTGGAGTATTCGGTGGCTGCGCAGACGCTCGACTGCTTCGATCAGCTGCACGTCGCCCTCGCGATCGATTCCTGCATGCAGGTTCAGATCGGGGTAGGGTTCGGTGTTCTCGACTATGACATCCGGCACGATTCCGGATTGATTGATCGATTCCCCGGACGGTGTGTAGTAGCGCGAAGTTGTGAGCTTGATTGCGCGCCCTTTAGACAGGGGCATCACGGTCTGCACCAGTCCCTTGCCAAAGGTTGCGGTGCCCACGATAAGTGCACGGTGGTGGTCGCGAAGCGCTCCGGCCACTACCTCAGAAGCCGATGCCGAGCCGTTGTTGACCAGGACGACTATGGGTGCGCCATCCAGGATATCGCCCCGATGGGCATTGCGTGTGAAGCGCGATTCCGGCGTGCGCCCGTCTGCGGAAACGATCACGCCGGAATCGAGGAAAAGATCAGAGACATCGACAGCCGCATCGAGAACCCCGCCTGGGTTGTTGCGCAAGTCCAGCACCAGCCCGGCCAGCATCGTGCCTTGCCCGTCCTGCACGGGCTGCAACATGTCATCAATGGCACGACTCAGCTCTTCCGCGGTCGAATCATTGAACTGGCTCACCCGTACATAGCCGTAGGCGGGCTCGAGCAGTTCGTGGCGTACGCTCGCAGTCTGAATGTTTTCACGCCGCAGGCTGAACACATGTACTTCTTCTTCCTCTCCTCGCAGGACCGTGATGGTGACCAGTGACCCGTCGCGGCCACGCATGCGCGCAATGGTTTGCTGCAGGCCCTGATCCGCAACCGTCGTGCCATCGATCGCAACGATGACATCGCCGGCGAGTATGCCGGCGCGTTGCGCGGGCGTGCCGTCGATAGGGGAAACGATCCGTATCTCGCCGTCGATCGTACTGACTTCGAGCCCGACGCCGGAATATCGGCCAGTAGTACTGATGCGTATGTCTTCGTACTCGTCGGCATCCAGAAACTCCGAGTGCGCATCGAGATTTGCGACCATGCCGCGAATGGCGCTTTCAAGCAGCAAGGCATCGTCGACCGGCTCGACATAATCCTGTTTCACCCGATCCATAACTTCGGCAAAAAGTCGCGCCTGTTCCCATGACAGGTTGGCCGGCCCCGAGGGTGCGGGGTTTTGCAGATACTGTCCGCCGATGGACAGCCCAAGCCCAATTACAGTACCAATCGTCAGGGCCAGAACGGCTCTGGTTTTCAATGACATGCGGATCTCCAGCGGCACCGGCACCTTAAATAATGGCTTTTCCTGGTCCAGCACCGTGCCTGATTGCTGGCGACGACAATAGCACAGGAGGTTGCAGATCCCTCTTTCAGCTTCGCGGGCTGCGGGTTATCCAGCGACGCGGATTGACCGGTGTCGTTCCCTGACGGATCTCGAAGTACAGGCTCGCCTGCGACTGCCCACCGGAATCGCCGACGGTGGCAATGACGTCACCGGGCGCGACCCAGTCGCCGGTTGCTTTGAGCAGCGTCTCGTTATAGCCATACAGGGTCATGAAGCCTTCGCCATGGTCCACGATAGCCAGCAGGCCCATACCGGATAGCCAATCGGCAAACACGATCCGTCCATGGTAAACGGCCCTGACTTCGCGACCGCGCGGCGCATTCAGCACCACCCCGTTCCATTTCAGGCCGCCTGCGCGCGGTTGGCCGAAATCGTGAATGAGCCCGCCCGCCACCGGCCAGGTCAGCCGGCCTCTCAGTTCACTGAAGGGCTCCTCGGAGCGTATCGGATAGTCCGCGAGGATGCTGCCGAGCTCAGCGATGAGGCGTGACAGGTCCTGTTCCTGCGCCGCCAGCCTCTCGATCTCCGACCCTTCCTCGGCAATCCGCGACTTCAGGCTGGCCAGCAGTTGCTGGCGTTTTTCCTGTGCCAGGCCAAGCTCCGTCAGCTCGACGTATCGGGCCCGCGCCAGGCCTGCCAGACGATCGTCTTCGCTGGCGACTTCCGCTCGCAATTGCCGAAGCTCGTCGATGTGGCCATTGACCGCCTCGATGTTCTGGCTGCGAAACTCGCTGAAATAGCGGTAGTACGCGAGCTGCCGGCCAAGTGCAGCGGGGTCGAGCTGATTCAGCAACAGCTTGATACGTTCCTGGCCACCGCTCGAATAGGCCGCGCGAACCTGGTCCTCCAGCATTTCGGTTTCCGCCCGAAGCTCCTTTTCCCTGACCTTGAGTTTCACATCCAGGTCCGCTTTTTTCTTCTCGCTGACGCGGCGCTGCCTCTCCAGCTCCTGCAGATGCACACGCTTTTCCGAAATCATTACCTCGGCCGTCTGCAGTTCGCCGCTAATCCGGTCCCTTTCGTCCGCGCGCCGATCCATGCTCTTTTTCAACTCGCTGATTCTTTCGCGGACCTCCTCAAGTTCCTGCTCCTTGATCTTTGTCATTTCCAGACTGTCATCCTGCGCCCCGGAGACCGCCGCGTGGAGCGCCATGCAAAGGGACAGCAGGACAAGGAGAGTGGGTCGGAAATTCATGGCTTTAAGAGTCCGCGGCCAGTCGGTGTCAACGTCAACGGTCGTGCCCGGAATCGCTCCAGGGCAATTGCCGTGCCGGGCGCCGATTCCGGAATACGGCTGGTATAATGCCGCACTTTTCGGCAAAGCGATCGCCCCTTTTCATGGACCAATATCTGGAATTCGCCGCGAATCACACGTTGTTGGTGACGGCACTGCTTTTCAGCTTTTTCCTGCTGATTTTCACCGAGCTACGACGCAAGGCCGGCGGCCTGGTCAGCGTTGAACCTCAGGATGCGGTGAAGCTCATCAACAACGATGCGGTCGTTCTCGACCTGCGCAGCCCCGAGGCGTTTGCCAGGGGCCACATCGTCAACGCGAAAAATATCCCCTTCGATGAACTCGATGCAAAAAATGAAAAGCTCGAAAGCTTTCGCACGAAACCCATCGTCGCCGTTTGCGATTCCGGCATGACTTCCTCACGCGCCGTGAGCAGGTTGCGAAAATCCGGGTTCGCGAGCGTTTACGGACTGAAAGGCGGTATTGCGGGCTGGACACAGGCCAATCTTCCGCTGGTCACCGCGAAAAAGACCAGGAAGAAATCCTGAGTGCCTGCTTCCCTGCCGGGATGCCCTTCATGAGCAGCAAACCGAGAATCGTGATTTACGGCTCCGAAAGTTGCGGTTACTGTACCGCCGCACGCATGCTGCTGAAGAAGAAGGGCGCTGACTATGAGGATATCCTGGTGAGCCGGGACCCGGCCCTTCGCGACGAAATGCTGCAACGAAGCGGTCGTCGATCGGTGCCGCAGATAATTATTGACAACAGGGCCATTGGTGGATTCGAGGATCTTTACGCCCTGGACAAATCCGGCGAGCTCGACCGGATGCTCGGCATTCGTTCAAGTGCCGACCAGGCCAGTTCATAAAATCAGGAAACAGGACATGACAGAACCAGCAGCAGCGGCTCCGGAAAGACAGATCGGCATTCAGAAAATCTACGTGAAGGATTTTTCCTTCGAGTCTCCGAGCGCGCCCGAAGTCTTCACTACCGGCAACTGGACGCCGAAGACCAACCTCAATCTACGCAGCTCCCACAGCAAGTCAGATGGCAACAACCATGAAATTGTGTTGACGGTCACTGTCGAGACCAAGCACGAAGATAAAACACTCTTTCTTGTCGAATTGCAGCAGGCCGGACTTTTTCTTATCACGGGTTATTCCGGCGAAGAGTTTGCGGCAATTATAGGCAGCTTCTGTCCCAACGTGCTTTTTCCGTACGCTCGTGAAACCATCGCAACCGCCATCGCCAAGGGCGGATTCCCGGAGTTCCTTCTGCAGCCCATCAATTTTGATGCGCTGTATGCACAATCGCGGCAGCAGGCCGCCAAAACGCAAAAAAGCGGGGACGGATCCAACGGGGGCACTCACTGACCACGACGGTCAAGTCCGTGCTGGCACCGGTCGCTGTCATCGGCGCCGGCTCCTGGGGCACCGCCCTCGCGCTGCAATTTGCCCGCAAGGGCCGCGATGTCCGGCTCTGGGGGCGCGATCGCGATGAGCTTCACCGCATCGCCGCCGCGCGCGAAAACCGGAAATACCTGCCCGGCATCGCGTTTCCCGACAACCTTCGCGCCGAAGCGGACCTCGGGAAATCACTGGCCGGTGTCTCTGACATACTCATAGCGGTGCCGAGTCACGGGCTGCGCGAAACGCTGCAGCAGATCAAACCGCTGCTTGGGAAAAAAGCCCGGATCTGCTGGGCAACGAAAGGGTTCGAGCTCACAACAGGGAAATTGCCGCACCAGGTGGCCGCGGAGGTGCTGGGAGACGACCTGCCGATGGCAGTACTGTCGGGCCCGACCTTCGCAAAAGAGGTTGGCGCCGGCCTGCCGACAGCCATGACCATAGCAGCGAACGACGATACTTTTGCGCGCGATCTCGCCAACAGCCTGTCCGGCGAAAAATTTCGCGCTTACACCTCGTCCGACATGATCGGCGTCGAAGTCGGCGGCGCCGTCAAGAACGTTCTGGCCATCGGTGCCGGCATATCCGACGGCCTCGGGTTCGGCGCAAACACCCGTATCGCCCTCATCAGTCGTGGCCTGGTAGAGATGACCCGGCTCGGGGTTGCGCTCGGCGCGAAACAGGATACGTTTATGGGTCTCGCCGGCATGGGAGACCTGGTCCTTACCTGTACTGACAACCTTTCACGCAACCGCCGCATGGGTCTCGCCCTTGCGAGCGGCAAAACTATCGATGAAGCACAGGAAGAAATTCAGCAGGTGGTGGAGGGCGTGCTCGCCGCAAAGGCTGTGCATGCGGTTGCCGGGCGTTTGCACGTCGAAATGCCGATCTGCCAGCAGATTTATCGCGTTCTGTATGAAGGCGCGCCGCCGCGCGAAGCCGTGGCGGCGCTGATGGGGAGGGCGCTCAAGCCCGAGTAAGCCGGCGGCGCGGCGGCATGCCTTTCGAGCGAGTTAAGATTTCCGAGTGAGAAAGGCATGGTGGCGCGGCGCCGGCGTGCAGCGCTTTGTTCAGCGTCCTCCTGCAAACCCCTGCTGTCGCCATGCCTCGTATATCGCCACGGCGGCGCTGTTCGACAGATTCAGGCTGCGACTTCCGGCTTGCATCGGCAGCCGGAGTCGTTGCGACTCCGGCAGGCTCTCAAGTATCTCCGCCGGCAGACCGCGCGTTTCCGGCCCGAAAAGAAATGCGTCGCCTGGTCGGAATCGCGCATCGGCATAGCAGGTCGGGTTTCGCGTGCTTAGCGCGAATATCCGTGGCTGCTGCAGCGCATAAAGGCAGGCATCGAGACTCGAGTGCACCAACACGTCCGCGAACTCCCGGTAATCGAGGCCCGCACGTTTCAGGCGCGGTTCGTCCAGCTCGAATCCGAGCGGCTCGATAAGATGCAGATGCGTTCCGGTATTGGCGCACAGCCGGATGATGTTACCGGTGTTCGGCGGAATTTCCGGTTGATAAAGGATCAGGCTGAACATGCTGGGCGGCGCAATATTGTCGTTATACCGGTAAACTGCATGATCGCATGATGACCCGCTCCAGCAGAATCCATTGCCGATGGCCGTAGCCAGAAAATCGCTGCCGAATCTCCTTCACGTCGACTTCTGCGGGTTGTCGCTCGATTCGCCGATTGTGCTGCTGTCCGGCTGTGTCGGCTTCGGCGAGGAATATACACGCATCGAAGGCTTTTCCAATTGCGATGTCGGCGCAATTGTGCTGAAAGGGACGACCCGCGAACCACGGCTCGGAAACCCGCCGCATCGGGTTTGCGAGACGCCATCGGGCATGCTGAATGCCATCGGCTTGCAGAATCCCGGCATGGACAAGGTGGTCGACGAGATCCTTCCGCAGCTCGATTTCAGCGAGACAAGATTCATAGCGAATGTTTGTGGCTCGACCATCGAAGACTATGCGGCAGTCACGCGAAGATTCGATGATTCGCCGATCGATGCAATCGAGATCAACATTTCCTGCCCGAATATCAAGGAAGGTGGCGTATCGTTCGGCAATTATCCGGACATGTCGGCGAGGGTCGTTGCTGCGTGCCGTGCTGAGACGAAGAAGCCGATCATAGCGAAGCTGTCACCGAACCAGACCGATATCCGGGAGAACGCGAGGCTTTGCATCGAAGCCGGTGCGGATGCGCTTGCGGTCATCAACACCATCACGGGCATGGCTATCGATATCGAACAACGCAAGCCGGTGCTGGGCAACGTGCGCGGCGGCCTGTCCGGGCCGGCGATTCGGCCGATCGCCTTGTTGAAAGTGCATCAGGTCTTTGAAGTTGCCGGGCCGAGAGAAATTCCCATCATCGGCCAGGGCGGCATCATGACGGCACGCGATGCGCTGGAATTCATCATTGCGGGAGCGACGACGGTGGGCATAGGAACCGCGCTTTTCTACGATCCGTTGCTGTGCAGGAAAATCAATGACGACATTGCCGATTATCTGCATCGCCATTCGATGAAATCGGTTGCCGACCTCGTTGGCTCCCTGCAAACCTGAAAATCTGGTTCAGACCACGATTCTGCTGCAGGAGCCTGCAGTGCAGGCGACTTCCCGTTAATCGAGATTCAGTGAACGAATTTTGCGTGTGAGCGTGTTACGGCCCCAGCCCAGCAATCTGGCGGCTTCCTGGCGGTGACCGCGGGCGCGCTCCAGCGCGATCCGGATCAGAGTTTTTTCGAATGCCGGCAATGCCTCCTCGAGCAGCGGGCTCCCGTCGGTGCTACCCAGTTTTCTTTCGGCCCAGTGAGCAAGACTCCGTGTCCATTCGCTTTGCGCACTCGCCGAATCGTGCCTGCCCCCGAGATCCGGCGGTATGTCGAGCCCCGTGATGACGCCGCCCGGCGCTGTTACTGTCAGCCGCCTGGCCGCGTTCACAAGCTGCCTGACATTTCCCGGCCAGTCGTAGGCTTGCAGGATTTCCATTGCCTCGCTGTTAATCTTCTTCGCCGGCGCATCGAGCTCTTTTGCCGCATCCGCGAGATAATGATTCAGCAGTACCGGAATATCCTCGCGCCGGTGGCGCAGTGGCGGCGTATTGATGCGGATCACGTTGAGGCGATGATAAAGATCCTCGCGGAAACGGCCTTCCTTGACCGCCTTCGCCAGGTCCTGGTTGGTAGCCGCAATGACCCGCACGTCCACTCGCACGGGGGTTTGTCCGCCGACGCGATAGAACTCGCTTTCAGCGAGCACTCGCAACAGCCGTGTTTGCAATACCGGCGACATGTCGCCGATTTCGTCGAGAAACAGCGTGCCGCCATTGGCTTGCTCGAAGCGGCCGATGCGCCGCGCTTCCGCGCCGGTGAAAGCGCCGCGTTCATGGCCGAAAAGTTCCGACTCAAGGAGGTCCGCAGCGATTGCCGACGTATTCAGTGCAACAAAGGATTTGTTCGCGCGCGGACTGTGCTGGTGCAGGGCGCGTGCAACCAGCTCTTTCCCCGTGCCGGATTCGCCGGTAATCAGAACAGTCAGGCTCGACCTCGCAAGCCGCCCTATGGATCGAAACACCTCCTGCATGGCGGGCGCCTTGCCGAGCATCGACGGAATATCGTCTTTCGACTGCATGCCGGCACTCTTTTCGTGGGGGCCGTTGCGCCTTGCGGCTTTTTGCACGAGATGAATGGCCTCGTCCACGTCGAACGGTTTTGGCAAGTATTCGAATGCTCCACCGCGATACGCAGCCACGGCGTGATCCAGGTCCGTATGTGCAGTCATGACGATGACCGGCAGATCCGGCCGGGTGCTGCTCAGCCGATCGAGCAGCGCGAGTCCGTCCATGCCCGGCATCCGGATATCGGTAATGAGGACATCGGGAGCAGCCCTGTCGATTGCCGCGAGCAGGTGTTCGGCGCGCTCGAAACAGCGCGTGCTGATGCCGGCCTGGCGCAACGCTTTCTCCAGCACCCAGCGCACCGACTGATCGTCATCGACCACCCAGGCTTCCAGCGCAGCCTTATTCATCATTACCTCGCTGTCCGGTACGCAACGGAATCCGCACGGAAAACACGGTGCGGCCCGGCCGGCTCTCGAATTCGATGAGGCCGCCATGGCGGCTCAACAACTCCTGCGCTACGGGCAGCCCGAGTCCGGTTCCTTCCGCCCGACTGGTAACCAGCGGGTAGAAAATCGAGTCCTGCATCGGCAACGGAATGCCCGGCCCGTCGTCCTCGATGTCGATGCTCACTATTGCGCGGTGCCGCACGTCGCCGATTGTAAAGTTCATCAGAGCCCTGCTTCTCAGCGTAATCTGTCCGTGCCCCTCGAGGGCCGTCGCAGCATTCTGCACAAGGTTCAGAAGCGCCTGCACCATCTGGTCGCGATCGAGGTCGATCAGCGGCAAGCTCGCATCGTAGTCGCGACTGAAGCGAATGTTTTTTCCAACATCCGGCTCAACCAAACGCACGACGTACTCGAGCAACTCGTGCACATTCAGCGGCTGCTTGTTGGGCGGGCCTCCGGGGCCAAGCAGAGTATCGACGAGTGCCGCGAGCCGGTCCGCTTCGCTGATGATGACACTGGTGTATTCCCTGAGTTCGTCGCTATCGAGTTGCCGCGACAACAATTGTGCGGCACCGCGCAGGCCGCCCAGAGGGTTCTTGATCTCGTGCGCAAGCTGCCGAATCATCTGGCGGCCGGCGCCATGCTGAATGATCAGTGCGTTCTCCCGGCTTATTTTTGAACGCCTCGTTACGTCATTCATTTCGACGAGCAGCGCATCCTGGAACTCGGACGAGGCCATAGGAGAAACGCGGCAATCGATGATGCGATCCTCGGCGTGTGCCTCGTTCCGGCTGAGCCGAAGTTCATTGGCATGTGGCACGCCGGATACCTGCGTGCGCACCAGCACGTCGCGCATTTCCGGGTCATCATCGACGAACGGTAACAGCGGATGGCCGACTGCGCGGGTAAAGCTGATTCCCAGCAGATTCTCCGCGGCCGGATTGAGTTCGACGATAAGGAAATTGTGGTCGAGCAGAACGACGGCGGTAGTCAGGCCATCGATGATATTTTCCGGGCGGTGCGCGTCTCTGTCTCCGCGATGCCGGCTGGTCTTCAGTTGCCTATCGCGCTTTGCTGCACGTGGAAGCGGCTCGGCTCGCTGCGAATCATCAGCTTGCCCGTCTGGTCTATGACTTCCGCCTGCAGGTTGTGCGACCCACGGTACACCTCTTCCAGCTGAAACGATGCGCCGCTGACCATCCGCGGAGTGCCGTCGAAATACACCCGCACCTGGTGTCCGCTCTGCAACGCGGGTTGCAGGCTCAGGCTGACGTTCAGTACGCCTTCGATGTTCCATAGCGTCTGTTCGGCGGCCGGTGCCGCGATGCTGAGGCTCTGGTAACTGAACGGCTGATCTGTTGCGGCCGGCGAGTCCTCGCGACGGGAGAAGCGGCTGCTCGGTACCGGCGCTGGCGGTCCGGACGATGGGCGGTAAGTCGACAGCTGCACCTCTTCCGCACCAGGCTCCGGACGGTCCGAGTAATGCACGACGCCGTCCTCGTCGACCCAGCGGTATGCCTGTGCAAGCACGGCGCCTGCAAAAAGCAGGAGGCCAATTCCGGTAAAGAGGCGTTTTTGCATGCAGTTAGCATAGCTTGAGGCACCGTCCGTCGCCAGCGGCCGGGCGGCAAAATGCCGCCCGGTTCACAGTTTTGCCGGCTACAGGCTGTAGTACATGTCGAATTCCACCGGGTGGGTGGTCATTCGCAGGCGGGTGACATTCTCCTTTTTGAGGTCGATATAGGCATCGATCAGGTCGTCGCTGAAAACATTGCCGACCTTGAGGAACTCGCGATTCTTGTCCAGTGCGTCGAGCGCTTCCTCGAGTGAAAAAGCCACGAGCACAAGCTTCTTCTCTTCCTCGGGCGGCAGATCGTAAAGGTCCTTGTCCATGGCATCGCCCGGGTGGATCTTCTTCTGTATGCCGTCGAGACCGGCAAGCATCATCGCGGCGAACGCGAGATACGGATTTGCCATCGAGTCCGGGAAACGCACTTCGATACGGCGGCCCTTCGGATTGGCTTCATACGGAATGCGTATCGAAGCCGAGCGATTTCGCGCCGAATACGCGAGGATCGTGGGTGCCTCGAATCCTGGAACCAGCCGTTTGTAACTGTTGGTTGCAGGATTGGTGAACGCATTCAGTGCCTTTGCGTGCTTGATAATGCCGCCGATGTAATACAGCGCAGTGTCGGACAGGCCACCGTAGCCGTCACCGCTGAACAGGTTCTTGCCGCCCTTGAACAGGGACTGGTGCACATGCGCGCCGCTGCCGTTGTCATTGATCAGCGGCTTCGGCATGAATGTCGCAGTCTTGCCGTAACTGTGCGCAACGTTGTGCACGACGTACTTCAAGATTTGCACTTCGTCCGCCTTGCGGCACAACGTGCCGAAGCGCACGCCGATTTCGCACTGTCCTGCGGTAGCCACTTCGTGGTGATGCACCTCGGTCTGCAATCCCATTTCCTCGAGCGCGAGACACATGGCTGAGCGAATGTCGTGCAGCGAGTCGACCGGCGGCACCGGAAAATAGCCGCCTTTCACCGTGGGACGATGGCCAGTGTTGCTGTCTTCGTAACTTCGGCTGGTGTTCCAGGCGCCCTCGCTCGAGTCGATCGCGTACATCGCGCCCTGCATGGTCGAATCCCAGCGAACATCGTCAAAAATGAAGAACTCGTTTTCCGGACCGAAGTAAGCGACATCCGCGATGCCGGTCGACTTCAGGTAAGCTTCCGCGCGCTGCGCCAGCGTTCGCGGACAACGGTCATAGCCCTGCATCGTTGCGGGTTCGATGACGTTGCAGCGCAGGTTCATCGTCACTTCTTCGGAAAAGACATCGATGACCGCGGATGCCGGGTCTGGCATAAGGATCATGTCCGACTCGTTGATACCCTTCCAGCCAGCGATCGAAGAGCCATCGAACATCTTACCGTCCTCGAAAATCTCTTCGCTCACAACCCGTGCCGGCACAGTGACATGCTGTTCCTTGCCCTTGGTGTCCGTGAATCGGAAGTCGACGAACTTGACGTCTTTTTTCTTTATAAGGCCGAGAACCTCAGCGGGGGTCATGGATCACTCCTCCAGTCTTGTGAATGCGATGGCTGCCCTGCGGACAGGATGCCGTATGCTAAGCCAGTGCAGAAAACATGCCACCCCGAGCAATCTTGCAAGTGATTGATTGTTATGCACATGTCGACCGTGGCCGAAAGTCGGGTCGCACCAAAATAGCGCCAAGCATGGCAGCTTCGCACTATCGTAGTGCATCTCCCTCCGGTCTGCACTGCTTTGGTGGCCCTTGCGCAAACGGATCGGAAGCACGGTCGGCCGCGTGCCGAGGGCGTCTACCGATGCCGGGATATGCGGTTATACTGCGCGCCACCGGATTAGCGCGAAATCATTGATGGACAAGGAAATAGCGGCCGCCCCAGGCAACTTTCAGGAGCTGATTCTGCGCCTGCAGCAATTCTGGGCGGAGCGCGGGTGCGTCATCGCCCAGCCCTACGACATGCCGATGGGCGCCGGGACTTTCCATCCCTCCACCTTTCTGCGCGCCATCGGGCCGGAGCCGTGGTCCTCGGCCTATGTTCAGCCCTGCCGCCGGCCTGCCGACGGCCGGTACGGCGATAACCCGTTTCGCCTGCAGCATTACTATCAGTACCAGGTGGTCATCAAGCCATCGCCTCTGGATCTTCAGGAACTGTACCTGGATTCGCTGCGCGCGATCGGCATCGATACGTCGGTACACGACGTTCGTTTTGTCGAAGACAACTGGGAATCACCGACTCTTGGCGCATGGGGTCTCGGCTGGGAGGTGTGGCTGAACGGTATGGAGGTCACGCAGTTCACGTACTTTCAGCAGATAGGCGGACTCGAATGCCGCCCCGTGACCGGCGAAATCACTTACGGCCTGGAGCGGCTCGCGATGTACCTGCTGGATGTCGAGAGTATTTTCGACATCACCTGGACCGACGGTCCGCTCGGCCGCGTGACATACCGGGACGTATATCACCAGAACGAGGTCGAGCAGTCTCGGTACAACTTCGAGCATGCCGATGTTGCCGCACTGTTCGATGCGTTCGATCACGCCGAGAGAGAAAGCGGCCGCCTGATCGAACTCGGCCTGGCTTTGCCTGCTTACGAACAGATGCTGACTGCGTCGCACACTTTCAATCTGCTCGATGCCCGCAAGGCGATATCCGTCAGCGAGCGTCAACGCTTCATACTCAGGGTCAGAACGATGGCCCGCGCGATTGCCGGGGCTTACTACGCCAGTCGTGAGGCGCTTGGTTTTCCCATGCTCGCCAGCGTCACCCAGCCGGCCGGAGCTGCCTGAACATGGCGAAGCCAACGACTGCCGACTTCCTGGTTGAAGTCGGAACCGAGGAGCTGCCGCCCAAAGCGCTGAAAACGCTGATGGACGCATTCGCAGCGAATCTCGGCGCGTTACTCGACGAGAACCGACTGGAGCACGGCGAAGTGCGCGCTTCAGGGACTCCGCGCCGGCTTGCCGTAGTGGTAAACGCGCTTGCGCGATCGCAGCCGGATCGGGAAGTCGAACTCAAGGGCCCGCCCGTTTCGGTGGCCTTCGACCGGGATGGCGTGCCCAAGCCCGCAGCCCTCGCTTTTGCGCGAAAATGCGGCGTCGAGGTTTCGGAGCTCCGCCGGGAACGCACTGACAAGGGCGAGTGGCTTGTTTGCTCGATATCCGAGAAAGGTGCGCCGGCATCGCAGCTCCTGCCGGCAATTGTGCAGCAGGCGCTGGACAGGTTGCCGATTCCCCGGCGTATGCGCTGGGGATCCTCCGACGCGGAATTCGTCCGTCCGGTGCACTGGTTGGTCATGTTGCACGGGCGGGATCTCGTGGACGGCGAAGTCCTCGGGATACGCGCCGGCAGAAAGACCCGAGGTCACCGGTTTCATGCGCCACGGGAGTTTACGGTCAGCTCACCCGGACAGTACCTGGAACTGCTCGAGAGCAAAGCCTTCGTGCTGGCTGACTTCTCGGTGCGGCGCAAACGCATCATCGAGCTGGTGGACATCGCTGCACGCGAGGCGGGCGGGCGACCGGGCGGTGACCTGGCGTTGTTCGACGAAGTTACCGCGCTGACTGAATGGCCAGTTGCCGTGACCGGCACTTTCGACAAGGAATTTCTCAACCTTCCAAAGGAAGTGATCGTTGCCACACTCACCGGGCATCAGCGTTATTTCCCGGTGTCCGGCAAGGACGGTGAGTTGCTGCCGGTATTCGTCGCCGTTGCGAATATCGAGAGCAAGGAACCGGACCGGGTGCGTCATGGCAACGAGCGTGTCATCCGGCCAAGGCTTGCCGATGCCGCATTCTTCTGGGAAACGGATCGCAAACGACCGCTGGCAGCTCGCGTCGATGCCTTGAAGAGCGTTGTTTATCAGCAGGGGCTCGGCAGCATGGCCGACCGAAGCCAGCGCGTTGCGCTGCTCGCAGACAAGGTCGCATCCACGACAGACGCCGCTCGTGATGAAGTGCAGCGCGCCGCGCTGCTTGCGAAATGCGACCTGGTGACCAGTATGGTTGGCGAGTTTCCGGAGCTGCAAGGCCTGATGGGCGGTTACTACGCCGAAGCGGATGGCGAGCCCGCAGCTGTTGCCGCAGCGATTGGTGAACATTACCTGCCGCGCTTCGCCGGCGATCAGCTGCCCGCCACTGCCGCCGGCATCGCGCTTTCGATAGCGGACAAGCTCGATGTGCTGGCCGGACATTTTGCACTGGACAATAAGCCCACCGGGGGCCGGGATCCGTTCGGCCTGCGGCGCGCCGCTCTTGGCCTCGTGCGAATCACGATCGAAAAGGAGCTGGACATCAACCTTGACGACCTGCTCCTGGCCGCCGTGGACGCACAGCCGGCGAAAGCGGCGGATGCAACCGCACTTATCGAGTCACTTCGCGAGTTCATCGTCGACCGGCTGCGTGCCTGGTATCTCGAGCGGCCAGGTTTCGCTCCGGAAATGTTCGAGGCAGTGCGCAGCAAGCGCCCGGCGTCATTGCTGGATTTCGATCTTCGTCTCAAAGCGGTCGCAGCTTTCTCTCGCCTGGACGAGGCGACGGCGCTGTCGTCCGCCAACAAACGAATCGGCAACATCCTTAGGCAGGCGAACCTCACATCAGTGCCACTACTGAAGCCGGCGTTGCTCGTCGACGAAGCGGAGACGGCGCTGCACCATGCACTGACGGCCGCTGCGTCGGCTGTGAAACCATTGCTGGCGCAGCGCCAGTACACGGAAGCGCTGACGGCGTTGGCGGGGCTGCGCGCACCGGTGGACCGGTTTTTCGATACAGTCATGGTCATGACGGAGGATGAGTCGCTGCGGAAGAACCGGCTTGCGCTCTTGTCGGCGCTCCACGGCCTGTTCCTCGAAATCGCTGATATTTCCCAGCTGTCGATCGCGTAACTTTCCGCTATGGCCGCCCGACTCGTCACTTCCAATCATATTGGCGTCACTGACGGGCTGCAGCGATGCTGTTGATTCGCTCGCTGCTCTTTCAGTTCTTCTTCTTCGCGTCAGTCGCCATTGCTTCGTCGACAGTAGTGCTTTGCTGGCCGTTTGGTCACAAGGTTCAATTCGCTGTCGCGCGCGCCTGGGGCAAAACAATGCTTTTCGCCGGTCGCTGGATCTGCGGACTGAAATATGTCGTCGAGGGCACGGACAATATTCCAAACGAGCCGAGCGTCATCCTGATCAAGCACTCGACCGTCTTCGAGACTTATGCACAGCTGGTTTTTTTCCCCATTCAGACCTGGGTGTTGAAACGCGAGCTCAAGTGGATTCCGATTTTCGGCTGGGGGCTAGCACTAATGAAGCCTATAGCCATCAATCGCGGTGCAGGCCACAGCGCGGTTACACAAGTGATCGAGCAGGGACAGGCGCGCCTCGCTGATGGAATCTGGGTCACGGTATTTCCGGAGGGCACACGCGTCGCGCCCGGCAAGACGAAGAAGTACGGCGTGAGCGGTGCGGCGCTTGCGCGCGCGGCTGGCGTGAAAATTATACCTGTAGCACACAATGCGGGAGACCTCTGGCCTCGCCGTGGAATCATCAAGAAGCCGGGGCTGATCCGCTTCGTTATCGGTCCGCCGATCGACGCTTCCGCGCAGGCGCCCAGGGAAACCAATCTCATCGTGCAGGGCTGGATCGAATCAAAGATGCGCGAGATCAGCGACGGCTACGCCAACGGCTAAGCCGAACCTCGGCAGCACCGTATCGGCAATCTGGATCAGCAGCCATGCGCTGGCCAGATAGGCAATGGCAACGCGAAACACATTGCGGCGGCCAAGCTCTTCTATGAACGACCTGTTCGTCACTTGAAGCGGCCGCCGTTGTCGTTAAGTCCGCAGCCCGGCCCCAGACAGAAATATGGTTACGGTCAGACGTCGAGATTGGAAACTGTGAGCGCGTTTTTCTCGATGAACTCGCGGCGCGGCTCGACCTGGTCGCCCATGAGAGTCGTGAAAATCTCATCGGCCTTTACCGCATCGTCGATTTTCACCTGCATCAGTCTTCGTGTTTCCGGGTTTACGGTGGTATCCCAAAGCTGCTCCGGATTCATTTCGCCGAGGCCCTTGTACCGCTGGATCGTTTGTCCCTTGCGCGCCTCGCTCATCAGCCACTGGATCGCTTCGGCGAAGCCCGAGACGCCGATCTTCCTGTCGGCCCGTTCAACGTATGCGCCAGCGCCAAGGAGACCGCGCAGCTTCTCAGCGTGCGCGCTGATGTGCCGGTACTCGTTCGTATCGAAGAACTCGCGAGGCAAATATCTTGTTGCGCCTATGCCGTGCTGCACGCGGCGAACGGCGATTCGCACCCCCTCGCCGTCAGCATCGCCACGCTCCAGTTCGGCCGTGTATGTGCCGCCGTTACCACTTTCTCCGCGATCGCTTCGGATTGCGCCGGATTTTGGCAGCGCCGCCGAAAGCCGTTCTGTCCAGTCCTGCAGCGCATCAAGATCTCCTGTCACACGCTCATCTGCCGTCGGCAGGCTTGCAAGTGCGCGCAGCACTTTGCCGTCGTACCGATTGGCCAGTCTCGTCACGATGTTCTCTACCAGAACATGCTCCTTCGCCAGGGCCTCCAGCGCGACCGAAGACAGCGGTGGAGCGGTAGCGGTTACATGCAACTGCGCGCCATCCAGCGCGGCATTCAGAAGGTGTGCGTTCAGTTCCGCATCGTCCTTGA
Source organism: uncultured Woeseiaceae bacterium (assembly GCA_964465665.1). Taxonomy (GTDB): domain Bacteria; phylum Pseudomonadota; class Gammaproteobacteria; order Steroidobacterales; family Woeseiaceae; genus JAKEGN01. The sequence goes on along the minus strand of CAYXKM010000232.1, from coordinate 7,862 downwards.
CGTAAACCTCCTGCTTGCCTTTCTTGATTTTGTACAGCGGCGGTTGCGCGATATAGATGTGTCCGCGCTTTATCAGCTCCGGCATCTGCCGATAGAAGAACGTCAGCAGCAATGTGCGTATGTGCGAGCCGTCGACGTCCGCGTCCGTCATTATGATGATGCGGTGGTAGCGCAGCTTGTCGATATCGAAATCATCGCGTCCGATACCGCAGCCCAGTGCCGTGATAAGCGTACCCACTTCGTTCGACGACAACATCTTGTCGAAGCGCGCTTTTTCGACATTGAGGATTTTACCTTTCAGCGGAAGAATGGCCTGGGTGCGGCGATCACGCCCCTGCTTGGCGGAGCCGCCGGCCGAGTCGCCCTCGACGAGGAACAACTCCGACAAAGCCGGGTCCTTTTCCTGGCAGTCGGCAAGTTTTCCGGGAAGTCCGGCTATGTCCAGCGCGCCCTTTCGGCGAGTCATTTCGCGCGCTTTACGCGCCGCTTCCCGGGCGCGCGCGGCGTCGATGATCTTGCTGACGATAGCGCGGGCCTCCTGCGGTTGTTCCAGCAGGAATTCCTCGAGCCTTTCGGCCACCACAGACTCGACGACGCCTTTAATTTCAGATGAAACCAGTTTGTCCTTGGTCTGCGACGAAAACTTCGGGTCCGGCACCTTGACCGACAGCACGGCTGTCAGCCCTTCGCGAGCATCGTCGCCGGTCGGCGCGAGCTTGTCCTTCCGCCCCGACATTTCCTTCTCGATGTAACTGTTCAGCGTGCGCGTCAACGCGCTGCGGAAGCCCGCGAGGTGCGTACCACCATCACGCTGCGGAATATTGTTCGTGTAACAGAACATGTTCTCCTGGTAGCCGTCGTTCCATTGCATTGCGGCTTCGACGACTGCGCCATCGCGCTCGGTCTGAAACGAAAATACCGAAGGGTGTATCGCGGTCTTGTTGCGATTGAGGTGCTGCACGAAAGCACGAATGCCGCCCTCGTACTGAAACACCTCGCGTTTGTCTTCACGCTCATCGGACAGCTCTATGCGCACCCCGGAGTTGAGAAACGACAGCTCCCGCAAACGGCGAGCAAGGATTTCGTAGTGATATTCAATATTGGTGAACGTGCCCGAGCTCGGCTTGAACCGTATCGTGGTACCGGTGCGTTTCGACGGCCCGACTTCGGCAAGCGGCGCAACCGGCTCCCCGTGGCGATATTCCTGCTGGTGGATCTTGCCGTCGCGGTGGATGGTCAGCAGCAGCTGTTCGGACAGCGCGTTGACTACCGACACGCCGACCCCGTGCAGGCCGCCCGAGACCTTGTACGAGTTATCGTCGAACTTGCCGCCCGCATGCAGCACCGTCATGATCACTTCCGCTGCCGAGCGGCCTTCCTCCGGGTGGATGTCTACGGGTATGCCGCGGCCATCATCAGTCACCGTTACCGACTCGTCGGCATGGATGGTCACCGTAATGACCGAACAGTAGCCCGCCAACGCCTCGTCGATCGAGTTGTCGACCACCTCGAAAACCATGTGGTGCAGGCCGGTGCCATCGTCGGTGTCGCCGATGTACATTCCCGGGCGCTTTCGGACGGCCTCGAGTCCCTTTAAGACCTTGATATTACTGGAAGTATATTCTTTCTTGCCGGTCATTCGATGTCCTCTGCGAAGAGCCGGCGCATTGTATCAAAATTGGCTGCGGAAAGTAGTCCAAATACCTGATGTAAGGCGGTTTTTCGGCTTTTGCTCCACCGGATCAGGCGACGCGGCGCAACAACCCGTGTTCCACGTGGAACAGCGCCGGCGACCCGCCGAAAATGCGCGGGTCCGGCTCCAGCGCCGTGGCGATTACCTGGCAGGCGAGCCCGCCCACGGCCGTCATCAGTCGGCCCAGGGAACCGGCATCCAACTCGGCCGCCGGGTCATCCACCAGCAGCAACAACGGTTGCTTGAGCGCCGTCTGGACCGTTTGGGCCGCTGCGATAACCATGCTGCAGGCCAGGAGCTTCTGCTGCCCCCTGGAAATCAGTTTTTGTGCCTGTCGCTCATCGTAAACCAGCCGCAGGTCTGCCCGCTGCGGCCCGGACTGGGTTGCTCCCTGCTGCCGGTCCCGGTCGAGCCCGGCGACTAGCGCCTCCTGCAGGGTCTTGCCACCGGCCCAGCCTCGGCGATATTCGAACCCGACAGGGCCTCCAAGCAGCTGTTCCCCGCTGGCTCGCATAGCAGGGCCGGCCAGCGCCAGCATGCGTTCGCGAGCGACGTCCAGCTCGGCTGCCGCGCGGCAGAATTCCTCGTCCCAGGCCAGGAGCTCTGCGGTTGCCGACCCCTCCCGCAGTGCAGCGTTTCGCTGCCGCAAGGCCCGCCGGAACCGCCGCCATAATTCCAGGAAGCCGTGTTCCACGTGGAACGCCATCCAGTCCAGGTAGCGCCGGCGCTCTTCGGGGCCGCCGGCCACGAGCCTGTGAACATCCGGGTCGATGATTTGCAGCGGCAGCACCCCGGCCAAGGCCGCCGCACCGCCATCGGACTCTCCATCGATGTGCACCTCGAGACCGGCCCGGCTGTTCCGCACCCCTACCGTTTTTGTGCGCAAGCCAACATTGGCCTTGCCGAGCAACACGAAGGCGGCGGAGCCGTGCCGAATCAGCGTGCTGGTGGGCGCCCCACGAAACGAGCGACCACGGCCCAGATAGCCTATGGCCTCAAGGACGCTGGTCTTGCCCGAGGCATTGGCGCCGACAATGAGGTTGTTGCAGGGGTCCGGCTCGATCTCTGCGCTGGCAAAGCAGCGAAAATCCGTTATGCCCAGGTATTTGAGCGGCACCGTTGCGCCGCGATGATCAGAGGCGCATCGGCATGACGACGTACTTGCAGTCGTCATTGTCCGGCTGGCGCAGGAGGCAGCTCGAATTCCCGTCCACCAGCGCCAGGGAAACCTGTTCCGCGTCGATAGCCCCCAGGGCATCAAGCAGGTAATTTACATTGAAACCTATCTCTATGTCCGCCCCGGTGTAGCTCACCGCAAGCTCTTCTTCGGCCTCTTCCTGTTCCGGGTTATGTGCCTGCAGTACGACCGTGTCTTTCTGGATGGTCAGCCTGATGCCGCGGTATTTCTCGTTCGAGAGGATTGCCGTGCGCTGCAACGCCGCCCGGAACAGTTGCCGGTCTGCCTGCAGCGCGTTGCTTGTATCCTGCGGGATAACCCGTTCGTACTCCGGAAACCGACCATCAATCAACTTCGACGTGAACCGGATACCATCCAGCTGGATGCGGATGTGATTGCTGCCGAGTTCCAGATTCAGCGTACCCTCGCCAGTCATCAAACGCTGCAACTCCATTACGCCCTTGCGCGGCATAATGACCTGCTGTTCCGGCAGCTTGCCGCCGGGCACTTCCACCTGGCATAGCGCCAGGCGATGCCCATCGGTGGCGACTGCCCGCAGGTATTTCTTGCGGGTTTCCAGCAACAAGCCATTGAGGTAATAACGCACGTCCTGTTGCGCCATGGAAAAATGCGTCTTGTCCAGGAGCCGCCGCAAAGTTTCCTGGGGTAACTCCAGCGACTGGCCGGCATTGATATCTTCCACGGTCGGAAACTCAGCGGCCGGCAGGGTGGTCAACGAGAACTTGCTCTTGCCGGATTTCACCACAAGTTTCTCACCGCTCTGGTTCACGCTGATCTCCGCCCCATCTGGCAGCGCCCTGCAGATGTCCAGCAACTTGCGGCCCGGTACGGTGACCTCGCCGCCCGTCTGCACATCGACATCCGCTGTTGCGACCAGCTCGACCTCCAGGTCTGTGGCCGTTATCGCAAGCCTGTCGCCCTTTGCGACGAGCAGCACATTGGCCAGGATTGGCATCGTCTGACGACGTTCAACAACGCCGATAACCGCCTGCAACGGCTTCAGCAGGGCTTCCCGGGTAGCGACTAGCTTCATTAAGAACACCTGTTAATAAATATTGGAGATAATTCTCTTATAGTTATTATTAGCAGCCCACAGGGCTGTGCATAACTAATTTTTTTCTTTTTAAATCAGCATGTTAAACCAAAAACTCCCTACCACAAAGTGTTGTATGAGCGCAGGCATAATTGTGCATATGCTGTGCACTAAAGCTGTTGCTGAGGTGCACCCAGCAGCAACCAACAACTTATCCACACTATCCGGTCAAGGTTCTTAACAGGTTCATGTAGTCCTCATCAACCCGCTTTTCCTGTTCTCGCAATGCGGCAATCCGCCGGCAACCATGCAACACAGTCGTATGATCCCGACCGCCAAAAGCATCGCCGATTTCCGGCAGGCTGTGGCTGGTCAGTTCCTTGGCCAGGGCCATGGCGAGCTGGCGTGGCCTGGCTATCGAGCGCGTCCTGCGTTTCGACAGCAAATCTGCAACGCGCAATTTGAAGTAATCGGCGACGGTCTTCTGAATATTCTCTATAGAAACCAGCCTCTCTTGCAACGAAAGTAAATCGCGCAGGGCCTCCTTGGCAAAATCAACCGTGATCGGTCGTCCGGTAAACTGCGCATTCGCGGTAACGCGCCGCAGCGCACCTTCGAGTTCACGCACGTTGGAGCGAATGCGTTTTGCTATGAAGAACGCAACTTCCTCGGGCAGCAGCACCGACTCGTTTGCTGCCTTGCTCATAAGGATTGCGACAGAGGTTTCCAGCTCCGGCGGCTCGATCGCGACCGTCAGGCCCCAGCCAAAACGCGATTTGAGGCGCTCCTCGAGTCCACGAACTTCTTTCGGATAGCGATCACAGGTCAGCACAATCTGCCGCTGTCCCTCCAGTAAAGCATTGAAGGTGTGGAAAAACTCCTCCTGCGAACGATCCTTGCCGGCAAAAAACTGGATGTCATCGATCAAAAGTGCATCGAGCGTGCGATAAGAACGCTTGAAGTCTGAAATGGTGTTGTGCTGCAGGCCTCGAACCATGTCGCCAACGAAGCGCTCCGAATGCACATAGCTGACGCGGGCAGACGGGTCGCGCGCCAGCATGGCGTTGCCTATGGCCTGCATAAGGTGAGTTTTGCCAAGCCCGACGCCACCGTAAATGAAAAGCGGATTGTAGGACTTACCCGGATTCTCGCCGACCTGGTAAGCAGCGGCTCGCGCCAGCTGATTGCTCTTGCCCTCGACAAAATTTGCAAACGTGAATGTCGGATTCAGGCGGCTGGCTATCGGCGTAACAGCGACGGCAGGCGCGCGGCTGCGAGCCTCTGACGCCGGCGCCGACTGTCGAGAGCCCACTTCGATGACCAACTCCATCGGGTCACCGCTCCTGTCGATAAGCTGCAATATTCTTTCGACATAGTGCTGCTGCAGCCAGTCCACGACAAATCGGTTCGGCGCCAGGAGCTTCAGCGCCTTGCCTTCTTCCACGGCTTGCAGCGGACGAATCCAGGTATTGAACTGTTGCTCGGGAAGCTCCGCCTGGAGTTCGCGGACACAGTCATTCCACAGCGTTGTCTCGGTCTGCAACGAAGTCCCCGGGGACAAAAAACAAGGGCGGAAAAAGACGCTAACAAAAACGTTAGCGGAGCGGCAGTCTAATACGTCTCCGCGGGCCGCGCCATCAAACGGAAAATGCCCCGAAGATCGTCCATTAACTGATTGTTCTATTGACACTAATTGAGTGCCCGCGTACGCTTGCCGGCTTTCTTTTGGCCGGCGACAGCTCCCGGATTAACGCAGGTATCAGGCAAATGAAACGCACATTCCAGCCCAGCGCATTGAAGCGGGCCCGCACGCACGGATTTCGCGCAAGAATGGCAACCAAGGGCGGACGCCTGGTCCTCAAGCGACGCCGTGCAAAAGGTCGCAACGAGCTCACCCCGTAGCGGTCCGGCGCCAGCCACCGCCTGCGAAGAAAGTAATAAATAAAATGTCGGGCGAAAGGCCCGATCACCGGTTACAACGAACGAGTCGCCTGACGGACACCGCGTCTTTCGGTCGCGTGTTCAAAGAGGCCCGCCGCAGTCGCGACAACATGTTTACGGTGCTGACAACGGAAAACAAAGGCCAGGAAGCGCGGCTCGGAATGGCCATCTCCAAGAAACACTGCAAGCTCGCAACCTCAAGGAATCGCATAAAGCGCATTGTCAGAGAGTCATTCCGCCGGCATCGCGTGGAACTCGAAGGGCTTGACATCGTGGTCATGAACCAGAGCGGCACGCACTGCGCCGACAATAAAAGCCTGTTCGAGAGCCTCGAGCGCCACTGGATCAAGAGCCGCGCGAGCCGCACGGCGAAAGTTTCCCCAGGGCAGGACCGTTAGCGAGATGGATAACCAGCGACTGCTAGTGTGGGCGGCGTTCGGCCTCATGTTGTGGATTACCTATCAGGCATGGATGCAGGACTACGGCCCGCAACCTGTGCAGCCGGGGGCCACGGAGGCCCCGCCGGCCGAAGCAGCGCCTGAAAGCGCGGCAGATCTGCCGGCACTCGAGGAGCCACCGGCCGATGCGCCCGACGAGCTCCCGGCTCCCGGTGCTGCCTCGGCGGCGGAAACCGCACCCAGCTCGGCCGCCGGAATCATTCGCGTGCAAACGGATGTCCTTGATCTGCAGATCAGCGAGCAGGGCGGCACTCTGCAACGGGCATTACTCAAGCGCTACCCTGTCGCCAAGGACCGGCCGAATGACCTTGTGGAATTGCTGAGCCCGCAAACGTCCAACCTCGGGCTTTTGCAGACTGGCCTGCGCTCTGCCGGAGGCGGCGCAGAACCGAACCACCTGGCAACATTCAACGCGCCGGCCAGCCATTTCGAGCTCGGGGACGGCGACGAGCTGGTCGTTACTCTCAGCTGGACAGACGGCCAGGGCGTGACGGTCGAGAAGGCGTTGCGGTTCACCCGCGGAAGCTACCGAATCGACGTCACACAAACGCTGATCAACGACAGTCAGATGGAGTGGCGCGGAGCAGATTACGCACAGATCCGGCGGCGTTCTTTCCCTGTTGAGCGCTCTATGTTCGACGTTGACTCCTATTCGTTCGAAGGGCCGGTCATTTTCGATGGAGAGAAATCACAAAAACTGGATCGCGATGACCTGTTGTCGGACGGGCCCGTTTCGCAAACGGCAAGCAACGGCTGGATTGCATCGATACAGCATCATTTCCTGAGTGCCGTGGATCCCGTTTCGGAACAGCCGTATCGCTACAACATTGCCATTCAGGACAACGTCGCGGTATCGAGTCTCATCGCTGCGCAGGTGACAGTTGCAGCGGGCGGCGAGCATGCCTTCGCAACCACGCTGTTTGTCGGACCGAAGTTGCAGGACCAGCTCGAACAGATTTCGCCACAACTCAAGCTCACCGTGGACTATGGCTGGCTGACCATATTGTCGCAGCCCCTGTTCTGGTTGCTGTCGAAAGTGTACGGCTTTGTCGGCAACTGGGGGCTTGCAATCATCCTTGTGACGATTCTCATCAAGCTTGCCTTCTACAAGCTGACCGAAGCGAGCGGCAGGTCGATGGCAAAGATGCGCGAAATACAACCGCGCATGAAAGCACTGCAGGACCGGTACAAGGACGACAGGCAGCAGCTCAGCCAGGCGATGATGGACCTCTACAAGCGCGAGAAGGTAAACCCGGCCGCCGGTTGCCTGCCGATACTCATACAGATGCCGTTTTTTCTCGCGTTCTACTGGGTGCTGCTCGAAAGTGTCGAAATGCGGCAGGCACCCTTTGCGCTCTGGATAACGGACCTGTCTTCCCGCGATCCGTATTTCATCCTGCCCTTGATCATGGGCGCTGCAATGTTCTTTCAGCAGAAGCTGAACCCGGCGCCGGCCGATCCGGTGCAGGCCAAGGTCATGCAGATCATGCCGATTGTCTTTACCGGATTTTTCGCGTTCTTCCCGTCCGGGCTGGTGCT
>CAYXKM010000231.1:0-11859 GCA_964465665.1 uncultured Woeseiaceae bacterium | reverse complement strand
GCCCTCGACGATCTGGCCTTCGGCATAATGCGCGAAACTGAGCCGCAGGAAATTCGAGAGCCCTCCGCAACTCGAAAATACGGCGCCGGCCTGAAAGCCGGTTTCGAGCTTTGGCGCTTGCTCACGAAGCGCCATGGTGTCCGTTCCTTCCGCGAACTCCAGCCAGAAGAAATACCCACCGCCGGGCTTTATCCACTGAGCCAGCGAGCCGAACTCGCTCCTCAGTGTCGCATCCATAGCTTCGACCCGGGAACGGTAAACCTTTCGCAAGCGAGTCACGTGCTCACCCAGAAGCCCGAGGTCGATGGCGTGACGCACGATATGTGACGAGATGTGATTGATGCTTCCGCCGCTATTGACGAAGCCGTTCGCCAATAGTTTATTGCGTAGAGCCTCCGAGGTCTGAATCCAGCCGAGCCGCATGGCCGGCGCCAGTATTTTCGAGAACGATCCCAGCGAGACCACGACACCGCTATCGGCCATGGTACCAAACGCGGCCGGCGGTGCTTCGTAGTAGTACAGCAGCTGGTAAACCTCGTCGGCAACTATCAGGAAATCGTGCGCTCTGGCGACCTCCACCAGTTTCCGGCGCCGCTTAAGCGACAGGCATTGGCCGCCCGGGTTCTGGTAGCTCGGAATCGTGTACAGGAATGCCGGGCGGTGACGTTTCAGCGCTTTCTCCAGGTGATGAATGCTGATGCCCTCTTCGTCCATAGGGATGCCGACGATGTTTAGTCCATGATCGCGAAAAATCTGGAAGGCGAGAAAGTAACTGGGCTCCTCGACGAAAACCGTGTCGCCCGGTTTGGCAAATGTAAAGGACACGAGGTCGAGCGCCTGCGAATTGCCGCCGGACACAAACAGCGAGTCGGCGCTGACAGCGGAGCCGTATTCGACCGTCAGAAAATTCGCGAGCGATGACAGGAACCGTTCATCGCCCTGCAAAACACCGTAGTTCAATTCAAAAGGCTGTGCATCGCCAAGGAACGCCTCGCTCGCCTTTCTTACGAGTTCCACCGGCAGCAGGTCCGCGGACGGCTGCCCGATGCCCAAGTTGATGGTGCCCGGCGGTGGTGCGCCGTCGAAGGTTACGACTCCGCTCACGTTATCCTCATTCCGTTTCAGGTGTTGCCAACATACTTTCGGACAGCCTCGTTATTGCCGTCGAGAAAGTACCGGATATTCTGCGCCGACAGGCTTCGGTTCTCGCGTATGGAAGCGTCGGAATAAAACGCCACGTGCGGTGTCAGTATGACGTTTGGCCTTCCGGTCAGTGCGGACTGTTCGAGATCCGGCGGTTCCTCCTGCAAAACGTCGAGGCCAGCGGCCGACACAAGGCCCTCATCGAGCGCCCACGCAAGGTCCGCTTCGACAATCAAGCCGCCGCGGGCTACGTTGATCAGCATCGGTGCCTTGCGCATTCTGTGGAATGCTGATTTGTCGATCAGATTGCGATTGTCCGCGCTCAGGCTGCAGTGCAGCGTGATGATATCCGCTTGGGCAAGGACCTCCTCCAGCGAGAACGATGCCTCCTCGACAAACGGGTCATGCACCATTACCGACATCCCGAACGCTTGTGCACGTTTCGCCACTGCGCGGCCGATGCGCCCGAAGCCAACCACACCGAGCGTAAGATCGCTGAAGCGCGGCAAGCCGTTCAATGAATCGTATTGCCAGCGATGCTGTTCCTGAACCTGAATGTGATAGTCGATGAGTCGCCGGCCGAGCGCCAGCATCAACATCATCGCGTGGTCGGCGACCTCTTCGGTGCAGTACTCGTCGATCGCACAGACCCGTATACCCTGATCACGCGCCGCTGCGACATCGATATTATCGTAGCCGGTTGCAGCCACCGAGATCAGTTTCAACCGGGGGAGTTGTTGCATGACGGCACGGGGAAACGGTATGTAGTCGGTCAGCACGACATCGGCGTTGCGACAGGTCCGCACGGTTGCTCTGTCATCGCCATCGTAAACCGTACGCACGATGTCGACACCGTCGCCAAGAATCGGCTGCTCGATTGTCAGCACACGGCCGGCATTCTCCGGCCCCTCGATTACCACGATCGTAGTCATTGCCGCTCGCGATCGGTGAGACTGATCGCGGTAAACAAAAGGAATGACACCAGCAGACCCGGCCACAGCGGGTCGAGCTTGAACAAAGCGGCATCGGAAAGCCGTGACATGCCGTACCAGCCGACGACGATCACCAGTGCGATGCTGGTACTCCAGAACGCGGCGGTTTTGCTGACACGCCTGGAGTACACCATCGCGACGGTTGGCAGAAACAGCGCAGCAGAGTTGATCGTGAAAGCGACGAGAAGGATATTGATGACGTCCTGCATCACCCATGCCATGAGTGCTGCGATCAGCCCGATCAACGCGGATGCGGCCATGCTCATGCGCAGCAGTCGCTTCGGTTCGACCTGAGGGTTGATGTAACGCTGATATATGTCACGTGTAGCGTTTGCCGACGCGGTCAGAATGCAGATATCTGCGGTCGACATCAGTGCCGCCAGCATCCCGGCAAGGAGCAAGCCCTTCAGCCCGATCGGGAAATAGTCCATGACCAGGCGTGTGAGCGCCTGGCCGGAATCACCGAGATCCGGCAGCAGTAACTTCGCGGACAGCCCCAACCACACCGTGCCCGCGAGGAGCGGTAACAGCAATGCGGCTGCAATGAGTGCACCGCGTCTCGCGGTCTGTTCGTTTTTTGCCGCGAACGAGCGTGTGTAACTGTCCATCGCGGTGAAAAAACTGAGCGAGATCGACACCAGCAGTGCGAGTATCGTAGGCCAGCCCCAGGCGCCGATGTCGAAGTGGCCAGCCGGCAAGCTACTCGTCAGCGCCGACCACGTGCCGCCCTGCAGCACAGCTACAGGAATCCCGACAACGGCAATGCCGATAAACAGGATGCCCACTTGCACCCAGTCGGTATAGGTAATGGCAAGAAAACCACCCGACGCCGTGTACAGGACAATGATCGCGGCGGACAACAGCAATGCCGTGCCAAACTCCATGCCGAGCAAGGTCTGCAGTATCAGGGCGGAAGCAGCGATCTGGCCGGCTCCGTAACTGACATAGGCGGCCATGGTCGTGATGGTTGCGACAATCCGGGTGCGGCTGTCGTAGCGCGCTTCCATCATTTCAGGGTAGGTCAGGAAACTGTTTTGCTGTCCGGTACGTTTGATGCGCGCCGCGAAGAACAAGCCGAACAGCAGGCAGCCCAGTGACATACTGGCGAGGTACCAGCCGGCGCTTATGCCGAACTTGTAGGCATTCGCCGCACCGCCAAGTATGGACGCCCCGCCGACCCACCCGGCCAGCCACAGGCAGGCTATGGAAATCGTTCCGATCCTGCCACTGGCAACAAAGTAGTCCTCGACACTGCCTTGTTTTCGATTGGCATACAGGCCGAGCACGACCATCAATGCCAGGTAGATGAGTATTATTCCGGTATCAATCGCACCTATTGTTGTCATTTTGCGGCACGGTCCTTGCAGCTACGCACATCGTGTCTTCCGGTGATATCTCCATTACAATCATCGCACCTGAACAGCGTCATTGTAGTGAAGTTCAGGCGCCAGGTATCCGATGGCAAGAATATCCGATCTCGAATAATGAAGTCACACCGTTGCATCGGCGAACCAGTGACCAGGAGAATTCCATGACGTTGCCCCGGAACATCATCCAGACAGTACTATTGGTTTCGGCAGGTATTTTCGCGTCAGCAGTCCACGCGCAGGTACTGATCGAGGAAATAACCGTTACCGCGCAGAAGAAATCACAGAACCTGCAGGATGTCGGCGTAGCGGTGACCGCCTTCACCGGAGAGCAGATCGAGGCCCTGGGGTGGGATGACTCCCTGGATGTCGCAGCCCAGACGCCCGGCCTGACGACAACTTCGAATACGGGCGACAGTGCCAACATCGCGTTGTTTTCCATCCGCGGTGTAAGCCAGCTGGATTTTGCCGAAGGCCAGGAAGCGCCGGTTGCCCTTTACAGGGACGAAGCCTATGTTTCCTCGCCCGGCGCCTCCGGCGTACCGGCATTCGATCTCGAGCGCATCGAAGTACTGCGCGGACCGCAAGGCACCCTGTACGGGCGCAATGCTACCGGCGGCCTGGTGCATTTCATCAGCAACAAGCCCACGGAGGAATTTGAAGCTTCAGTCGACACGACCGTTGCCGAGTACGGCCAGCTCGGCCTCACCGGCGTCGTCAGCGGGCCGTTCAGCGAGTCTGTGCAAGGCCGGATCGCGGCCTATTACAGCTCATCCGACGGCTATGTGGAAAACAGGCTCGGGGACGACAAACGCTCCGACGATACGGTGTCCGTTCGTGGAATCGTGAACTTCGACCTGAACGACAAATCGTCGCTCATGCTGATCGGGCAGCACACGGATATCGATACCCGCGGCGGCATTTTTCACTCGCGGGCATCCAAGGCCAACGCCAATGGCGAAAGCGTATTCTGCAATCCGGGAGACACCGATTGCGGCACGTTTACTGCTGATCTGCCGCCCGGGGACAACGGCTTTTTCTCCGGCGGAGCACTTTTCGATGCCGCAAACGGCTTCATTGACGACGGCGACGGCGACATCTATTCCGGCGCCTACGATCGCAGCGACAGCGGTGTGCAACGCAAGGCGTCCAGCATTACCGCCATCTACAATTACGCTTTCGATAATGGCATCGGCTTTGCCAGCGTCACCGATTACAGCACGAGCGACAAGGAATACGCGGAAGACGACGACAGCACGCAGTATGCCGTAGTGACGTACGATGCAACTGCGGACGTGAAACAGCTTTCGCAGGAATTTCGCATCAACGGCCAGACTGAGAAACTGGAATGGATCGCCGGTGTTTACTATCTGAATATCAAGAACGACTTTACCGGCGCGTTTGCTTTCCCCTCCGACGGGTACTTCCCGAAGTTCAACGGCGACTCCGATACCAACACCTACTCGGCTTTCGGCCAGGTGGACTTCGATCTCAGCCAAACACTCCTGCTGACGGCGGGCCTGCGTTACACACAGGACAACAAGGACTTCGTCTATACGATGATCGAGTGCGATATCACCTCATCGTTGGGTCTCGGCTTTTGCCCGGCACGGCTGATCAGCGACCCCGTGTTTGCCAATGACCCGTTCAGTGACAACGCTGGATTCGACGGGTTGCTGGTCGATGGTTTCCCACATCCGTTTACACGCAAGGACAGCGAGACCTCCGGCAAGCTGCAACTCGACTGGCAGGCGACGGACGACTACCTGTTCTACGCCGGCATCAGCCGCGGTGTGAAAGGCGGTGGATTCAATACACCGACGGATGGTTTCGATGTCGCCGATATTGAATTTGTCGGATTCGATCCGGAAATTCTGACGGCCTATGAAGTGGGCGCGAAGTCTCGTTTCGGCGACGGCAGAGTGCGCCTGAATGGCAGTGTGTTCTACTATGACTACGACAATTTCCAGGCGTTCTTTTTTGCGGACACAACCAGCCGCCTGATCAATTCCGAGGCCGAATTTACCGGCGGCGAAGTGGAGCTGACCGTGTCGCCGGGCAATGGCTGGGATTTCCTTGCGGGCATCAGCTTATTGGATACAACCGTGAATGGCGCCTCGCCCGGCGGCATCCAGATTACAGACCAGGAGGCGCCGCTTGCGCCCCCGGTCACCGTGAATGGCCTTGTGCGCAAGCAATGGGACTTTGGCAACGGCGCATCGATTGCAGCACAGCTTGCTGCAAATTACTCAGACAAACTGTACTTCAACGTGGTCAATGCCGAGGTCACGGAAGGCGGCGACTACACACTGGTTGATGCCAAAGTCACGTATTTCTCCGCGGACGATGCGTGGGAACTGGGCGTGTTTGTGAACAACTTGACGGACGAGGAACCCCTGACCTACAGCTACGACATTACCGGCTTCGGCAACTACACGATCCAGGTATTCGGTCCGCCGCGCTGGGCGGGAGTGAAGTTCAAATATAACTTCTAGATATCTGAAACCTGTGAGCTCCGCCAGCCCGGGCATGGCGCCCGGGCCCGTTGGCAATTTTGCCTGTATGCACTACTCGACCTTACTCATCGACCTCGACCATACCCTGTTCGACTCCGACGCCTCGGAAGCGGCGGCGCTCAGGCAGGCCATGGCCGTTGCAGGTGTTGCGGATCCGGAGACTCATGCGGCCGATTTCCGCCGTATCAACCTGGAACTCTGGGCACGGGTCGAGCGAGGCGAGATGACGCCGCAGCAGGTGCGAAACCGGCGCTTCGAGCGGCTGGTCGAGGAGACCCGTCTCCATGCGGATCCCTTGGCGATGTCGGACGCTTACGTGATTGGCCTCGGGGCGAACGGCGAGCTCTACGACGGTGCGAGGGACGTACTCGAATCATTGCGCCGCCATGCATCACTCGCCCTCCTCACCAATGGCCTCAGCGAAGTGCAGCGGGCGCGCATCGAACGCACCGAAATCGGGGAGTATTTCGACGCGATCATCATTTCCGCGGAAGTCGGTGCATCCAAGCCCGCGGTACGGATCTTCGATATCGCGTTCGGCGAGCTCGGTTCGCCGGGCAAGGACACGGCGCTCATGGTGGGAGACAATCTCGTGTCGGACATCGGCGGCGGTGCGAACTACGGCATCGCCACCTGCTGGTACAACCCGCGGCGTTTGCCCGCAAGGCCCGAACATCGGGTGCGCCACGAGATCGCTTCGCTCGGCGAACTCTCGAAGTACGTCGGCGGCTGATTGACGTGCCGGATGCGCGCGCCTGCGCTGTTAGTCATACTTTACGACATCGCCCGAATCCCGCGGGTCATCAAGCACGCGCCAAAATCACGGAGGCCGCCAGCATGTCGCATAATCAAAGACCGCAACAGCGTGGATACACACCGGGTTCCCGACGTTTCCTCGCCCGTTTGCAGCGCACATTTCTCACGGGTCTGGTGGCAACCGTCCCGCTCGCGGTGACCGGATATTTGGTGGTCTGGCTGTTCAACGCCGCCGAATCCCTATTCGGCGGGATTGGTCAGGCATTGGTGCCGCAGGGCTGGCACGTTCCCGGGCTGGGCCTTTTTGTCGCCCTGTTGACCGTGCTGGCCCTGGGCGCCGTTCTCAACATATGGGTCTTTGGCCGGCTCATGCTCGTTCTGAGTACCCGGGTGCTCGAGCGAATTCCGCTCGTCAAGACCGTGTACCACGGTGTCCGTGACCTGATGATGTTCGTCTCCCGCCCGCCAGCTGACGATCAACGCCATGTGGTGCTTGTCACGCTGCCAGGGGAGATACGTCTTATCGGCTTTATTACCGACACGGCGCCGGTGCAGGCGGTACCGGAATTGGCAGCCGTTGGTGAAAAAGTGCTGGCAGTGTATCTGCCCATGAGCTATCAGATCGGCGGCTACGCGCTGTATGTTCCGGAGCACTGTGTTCAACGGCTTGAGATGCCGACGGAAGAAGCCATGCGTATGGTGCTGACCGCCGGCATGAACCATGCCCGCACAGACAGCCCGGTCGCTTAAGCGAACCAGTTAACAAGTGGCGCGACGGGTCATCCTATAGCATCGCCCCGACTTTTCCGATTCCGCTGCACTTTACCGTCTGTACGCAACCGCACAGACACGCCAGAAAACCGTTTGTAATCTCCGTTCGTTCCATGCGACACGCATGTTCGCCAAGTTGCGCTTGCTCGATAAACGAAAACAGGAGAACGTAATGAAAAACAGACACATTATGCCGATTATTGTGACAGCCAGCATACTTGCTGCGTTGTCCGCCGCACCCGCGGTACTTGCGGGTGATCCGGCAAAAGCCTCGATGGAACAACATAGCGAGGAGGGCCAGTCAGCGGTCAAGGATGCCTGGCTGCATGGCAAGCTGGAGTCGGCGCTGCTCTTTAATGAGCACCTTAATTCCTTCGATATCGATACCGACGTTAAGAATGGAACCGCCTACCTTCGTGGGGCGGTAGAGTCTGACATCGACCGCGACCTCGCTGGCGAGATCGCTAAATCCATCACAGGTGTTACAAAGGTCGAGAACGAGTTGGTCGTCGACAAAGCGAAGGCGGCCATGGCCAAGGATTCCGATGCCTGGAAGGAGCGCCAGGGATTCAGGGAGACCGTATCTAACGCAACGCTGACAGCACGAATCAAGTCAACGTTGCTGTTGAACGAGAACACCGGTGGTATGGCTATCAATGTCGATTCGAAACAGGGTGTCGTTACACTCTCCGGCGAGGTTAAGTCGGATGAGGAGAAAGACCTTGCAATCCGCCTCGCATCGAATACGAGTGGCGCAAACTCGGTCAACGATCAACTTGTGGTGAAATCAGACTGAGACGCTGAATAATTGCCTGTATTCCCAATAGAGCAGTGACGGGCCGCAGGCGATTCAACTCGCCTGTGGCAGAGTGTCTGTCGTCACGCGCAGGGGTAAGTGACGCCCCTGCGCGTGGCATGTCAGAACGGATGCAGTTCGCCCCGCGCTCTTCTTGATAGTCACTTTGACGGTAGTGGTTCACGAATCGACAACCCTGATACTGCTCGCCACGGGCGTGTCGCAACGGGAGACGCCATGAATGCTGTCCTGAAACCATTTCCCGAGCGCTGCCGCGTATGCGGCAGCACCCAAAGCACCTATTGGGGCGCGGAGAACGGCTACACCGCCGTCCGCTGCGCCGACTGCGATCTCGTTTACCTCAACCCCTGGCCCAACCTGGCCGAGCGAGACAAAGCGCTTCAGTACGGCGCGCACGCGGGCGACAGAACGGTCAACACCACCCACCGGCCGAATACCGATCTGATTCCCCAGTACCGCAAGGTTCTTGGAGACGTGTTCGGCCGGTTCGATAAGCCGGTGCGCTGGCTCGACGTTGGCTGCGGCTACGGCGAGTTTCTGTTGTCGCTGAAGGAAATCGCGCCCGCCGCTTCGATGCTGCAAGGAAGCGAGCCGAACGTCACCAAAACCGCGTGGGCCAAGTCGCAAGGACTCGACGTTTCGTACCGCGAGCTCGGCACCATCCGCGAAAAGTTCACGCACGTCTCGCTGCTCAACGTGTTCTCGCACTTGCCCGATCCCATCGACTTTCTTGCCCAATGCCGTGACTTGCTCGAGCCCGGAGGCGAGCTGCTGATCCAGACCGGCAACGGCGGCGACATCGAGCGGCGAGATTTTCCGGGAGAACTGTGGTTCCCCGATCACCTGACGTTTGCCAGCCGCAAGACACTCGGCGTCGTCATCGACAAACTCGGCATGACAACGACCTCTCTCACTGACTACCACTACCCGGCGCTCACTCCGGTCAACGTCGCCAAGGACTTGGCCAAGCGACTCCTGAGACGCGGCAGGTACAACGCCGTGAGCTGGACCGGGCCGTTTCGCACGCTCTGGGTGCGGCTCAGAGTTGTTGACTAGCACGTAATGGGTCGAGCCGGCCCACCGAATGTAGAAGTCTTCTACTCGCGCGTCGGCGCTGCTTGACTGTCCAGGCCGCCGATCAGTACGAATGGGGCCCATGCCGCTGCGCTGGCGCTGCCGCGACCAGACAGCCACTGCTCCCGAGTCATGCGCAAGGCCTCGGCCGGAGGCGAGCCGGCACGCAAGTGTGAATAGAACTGCGTTACGAAGTCTGCGGTTGCACGGTCTTCGACACGCCACAAGGTAACCAGCACACCACGCGCACCGGCCGCCAGAAAAGCATGCGGCAATCCCAGGATGCCTTCGCCTGTAATGAGTCGTCCGAGAGCGGTTTCACATCCGGACAGCGTTACCAGTTCGGCAGCAAGATTCAGTTCGCGAATGGCTGCCAATCCCAGCTGACCCGTCTGAGATAGCACAAGATGAGTCTCCAGGGGATCGCGATCGCTGACGCTGGCATGCGTTGCAAAGTGCAGATAACGAAAACGGTGTGGCTGCAATTCCTGCCAACGCTCGAGTGTAGCGTCCGCACCGATCAGCACGTTGTAAGTTTCCGCAGGAAACAGTGCGGCAATATCGGCAACTTCCTTCGCAGCAAACGGCAACGGGATTTGTTCCTGCGGAGTGCCTCGCAGCGCGTTACCAGTCATCTCCGTTGTCGTTTGCCCACCGACGGCGAGCAAGGCCCGCTCAAAAGCTTCCGGTTGTTGCGCGCGTGAAAGTGCCAGCAGAATGGCAGCCGACGGGCCCTGGACCATCCGGTGTGTCGTACCCCATGGCGACGAATCCGCCTTCGGCAGCAGGCCGGAGAAAGGCACGTACCCGAGCGGACCGTCGGGGAGCAGATACGGTTCGAGCTGCGGGCCGGGGTCGAGTGGCGCGACCAGGTTCTGATATAAGCCGGTTGCCGGAGGACGCCAGTCTATCGCGCCGTCCGGGCTTTGCATCGCGGCGCGGAAGAACGCGATGCGCTTGTCAAAATCGGCCACCGAACCCAGACGCTTTGCGGTGATGCGATCAGACTCGATCCACCAGCCAAACACGTCGTGCTCCCCCCAGAAGAACGCCAGCAGTGCGCGTGCCGGACTCAACAGTCCCTGCTGTACCTCGGCGAAGCCCGCTGGAACAGGATAACGCGCCGTGCCCGCAACCGGCTCGGCCTGCCTGAGCGCGGACTTTCGTTTCTCGAGTTCGCGCGCCTGCATCGCCAGTTCCTGAGACAGTTGCGCCGTTTGCCCGGCGTCACTCGCCTGCAACTCCGGATAGCGTGAGCGCATGCCAGCTTCCAGTTCGGCGATGCCATCGTCCGCCGCATGCCCGGTGTCGGACGGTGTCTGGATCATCAGGTCTAGCAAGCGCCGTGCGCGTACGCGTTCGGAGACGTCGAATGCTTCTCCCGCGCGACCGAGGGCGATCAAGACGCGAATCGCTCCCTCGTAGACCTCCAGATGGCACGCCGCAAGGCTCATTTTCAGGTCACCGAAGCCGAGATGCCCGAGCCAGGACTCGATGTATTCGATCGCGCGGTTGTATGTCGCCAGCGCCGAGTCCAGATCGCCTGTGCGCTCGTGAACGAAAGCCTCGGAGCACAGCGAACTCACGAGCAGATCCGGCGCGCCGATCTGATCAGACTCCCTGACGGCCGCCTCGCCCCATTCCAGCGCTGACTGGAATTCACCGCTTTCGGCGGCATTGCGTGCCAGCCAGGCCTTTTGATACGTGACGCGAGCGCTTTCGCCGCGAGTCTCGGCCAGCCGCAAAGCGGTTAAATACGCTTGCTCCGCCGCGGCATGGTTTTTCTCCACCTGCTCGAGTCGGCCCAGAAATTCATAGGTAGGTATATGTATCTCCGGGGCGTCGAAGTCCTTCAGCATGGCAAAAGTCGTGTCCAGATGCTGCCGGGCGGCTGCGTAATTGCCGACCTGCCTGAACATTTGCCCCAGATTGCTGTGCACCAGCACTATGCCATAGGTATCGTCAATGCTCGTTGACGTCGCGAGCGCGGCAAAGGAGAGCCTGAAGGCTTCCGGATACTGCCCGGTCGCATAGTAGACGTTCGACTGGTTGAGCTGGTTGATGGCAACGCCGAGCGTGTCGTCACGTTTCTCGTTGATCGACAGCGCGTGGTTATAGGCTTCAATGGCTTCGGCATAACGTCCCAATTGAACGAGAACGTTAGCCAGCTGATTCCAGCCCGAAGCTTCGTTTTTGCCGCCGGGTTCGAGGACCTGTTCCAGTGCCAGCCTTTCCTGCGCGAGAACCAGGGCTCGCGCATAGCGGCCCGCACCTTCTTCCACGCTTTGCAACACTCCCAGCGCAGCGACTTCGACTTTTCTGTCGGCCGATTGACGCGCCAGTTGCAGCGCGAGCTCGGCTTTCGGCAATGCCACGCTGAGTGTGCCCGTGTCGCGCTCCAGCAATCCTTCCAGGCAGGCGAC
>CAYXKM010000230.1:0-31403 GCA_964465665.1 uncultured Woeseiaceae bacterium | reverse complement strand
TCGTCAAAGGCAGCCAGAAAAATGCCGATACGGCGAAACTCGCCGGTAAATCTGCTGCACGTGGCGCCGCGCCGCTGAATTACAACCACTTCAAGATTCCACTGCTGGAAAACCTGGTAGCCCGCGCAATCAGGGATGCCTGAAGGCTGAGATTCTCTCAGCAATCTCAGCAGTTTCGCCGGTCCTGGCTTTACGTCAGTTCGGCTGGCCGCGATCGAAAGTGCGAGTCCACATCTCACGCCACTCCTCTCCCTCGAGGTAGCGAGAAATCATGCGGTACTGCGCACCGCCGGATTGCGACATTTCGCTTGCAAACAGGTACACGGCGCCGTCGGGACCGACGTAGCGGTCGTCAAGAAAGCGTAAGGTGCCATCGTCGCTAATCTCGACGTAGCCGTCGCTTTGGCCGCCGAGCGAATTCCAGTAACGGTACTCGATGCGTTTGCGCTCGCCATGCCACGCATAAATGGTCTCGCCGCGGTATTCGGGCTGGTCGTTGTGCACGACATGCCGATCGCGTAACTGCATGCTGTCGTGCATCCATTCATAGCAATGGGTATCGGATTCGCGTCCTTCATTGAACGTCGTGGTCCAGCAGTGTCCTGCGAGGAAAGCCAGCGGCGTCATTGGACCCTCTTCAGTAACCGCCGGTCGGCAAAAGAA
This sequence comes from uncultured Woeseiaceae bacterium, assembly GCA_964465665.1. Lineage (GTDB taxonomy): Bacteria > Pseudomonadota > Gammaproteobacteria > Steroidobacterales > Woeseiaceae > JAKEGN01. The sequence continues at coordinate 30,740 of CAYXKM010000230.1, read as the reverse complement.
CAGCGCAGAGAGCAACAGCCATCTGCTCACTTGTAATCGAGTCATGTGAGTTCTCAATGCCAAAGGCCGAGCAAAATGCCGAACATCGTGAACTGCACGGTGTGATAGCCGCCGTTGATCAGGAACAGTGCGAGGCTCTTGTGTTCGAACAGGTAATTGATACCGAAGCTCGCGGCCACCCAAAAAAGACCAGCGGCGAAGCCGGCGCCGGTTGCGAAGCCCAGGGCCGGGTTCGGGCCGAGAAACATGGCGAACATGGCCGCGGCAGCGACCGAAAGCACGAGCGAGCCACCGAAGATCTTCGCCGGATTGCCGGCCTTGAGCTGTTCGTCGGTCAAGCCGGTCTCGCGTTGCCAGGCTTTGCCGAACAGCGCGGACGAGTACCAGAGCCCTCCGACGACGAACGACGACACACCGGCCGCGAGTGCGGCCAGCCAGTTGATCTCAGGCATTTGTTTTCCCCTTCTTGGTTGATTTTGACTTGCGGCGCGCTGCCGGCGGCAGCGGACGCAGCAAGCGATTGAAATATTCCTTAAGCTGTTGCACGGCGCGATCGAAATACGCGACATCGCGGTGGCTGCTCGCGAGCATCACGCCGCCTTCCATGGTGACCAGCACGAACTCCGCCAGCGCGCGCCGGTCGATGCCGTCGGGCAGGCGTTCGCGAGCCTGCTGCAGGCAATCTTCGATGGCATCGACCCAGCCGCTGAAGTTGACCGCCAGCAGTTCCCGTACCGGCGGATCGGGCTCGTGGATCTCGAGTGCGAGACTGCCGATTGGGCAGCCGTAAGTGCATTCGGTTTGCACCAGCGCCTCGCGGTAGCCGGCGAGCAGCGCGAAAATTTTGTCTATCGGGTCGTCGACATTCTGCCAGCAGGGCGCAAGCAGGTTCTCGTCAATGCCTGTACGGTAGGCATCGAGCACGGCCAGCAGTACGTCCTGCTTGCCGGGAAAAAAGTGATACAGGCTGCCACTGTTGACGGCAGCGCGGCCGAGGATATCGGCGATCGAGGTCGAGCCGTAGCCCTTTTCCCAAAACAGGTGCATGGCCGCATCCACAATGCGCTGGCGGGTATTGCCAGGGACTTGATTGATCATTCAAGCAAGTCTCATACACCACCCGTGGAAACGCAAGTCCCGGCAGTTTGGCGGACTGCTAAAGGCGTTCGTGCAGGACCTCGTCGCGGCTTGGAACAAGGTGATGAACCTCGACCGTTACTGACCCAATCGGTGACAGTTACCCTAATTCGGACCTCGCTCGTACCCGATGCCGATTCGTCACGGCGGAATCAGGGTAACTGTCACCAAACTTAAGGGTCACTGTCCCCGAACCAGGAGCGCGCGGCCGAACTCGAACCATTCTCCTGCGTCGGTCCTGATCGAATCGACGGCCTCGAGCGTACCGTCCGGCAATAGTCGATATACGGACCGGCCCTGTTTCGTGCCCTCGGTACCCCAATGGGCGATCAACGTTCGATCGTCGAGGGTTGCGCGCAAGGTCAGGACGTCTCCCTGGCTGTCAACCCATACGCCGGCCAGGATCCGGTCATCCGGGTCGCCGGATGGCTGGTAATAGCCTACTCCCTCGAACAGGTATTGCGCACCGTCATCGCCGCTCATGCGGTTGTAAATTTGCAGGCTCGTGTACCGTCCGCCGAGCGCCGGACCCCAGATAAAGCGAACCGATGACGCCATTCCAGACGTTTTGCCCGAGCCTTCCCAGGTTCCGTGCAGGTAGTCGAGTGGATGCTGCGCGTAAGCGCCTGGCGCCAGAAGGCCAGCGGAAAAAACCAGCAAAGTTATCGCGGAAATCCTGATCGGCAATCGCACAAATCCCGCGTCGAGGGCGGGATTCCGGAACGACGATATGCCCGGAAATTGCCCGATCAGGAAACCGACCATGCGTACAAAGGAACTGGCTGTCATCACGGCACCACAATTGTGATCTGCTGGTACAGCACAAGTTAGCAAAGGCGAGGCAGATCCGCGTTGCCATTCTTGCTAATTCGGGTACCGCTGTTGAGTATTTGAGATATCTGGCAGCCACGTCTGTTGTCTCCGGAAAATGACGGATCGAATGGCCAAGGGCTCGGCCGAACGGCCAAAGTCTGCGCCGCACTTACTTCACATGTTGGTGCATCAGTTTGTAAATGCGGCGGTACTCATCGAGCCACGATTCCGGATGCACGAAGCCGTGCGGATCGAGCGGGTAGACGGCCAGTTCGAAGTTTTCCTTTTTTAGTTCGAGCAGGCGCTGCAGGATCAGGACCGAATCCTGGAAAAAGACATTGTCATCTTGCATGCCCGCGGCAATCAGCAGCGGTTTTTTCAGATTGGCGACGTAGTTGATCGGCGAGCTGCGTTCGTAAGCGACCGGATCGATCAGCGGCGTATTGAGAATGTTCGATGTGTACGAGTGATTGTATTGCATCCAGTCGGCGACCGGACGCAGCGCGGCGCCGGCAGCAAAGAGATCGGGTTCGCGGAACAGCGCCATGAAGGTCATGAAGCCGCCGTAGGAACCGCCGTAGATGCCGACGCGTTTCGGGTCGACGTCGTAATTTTCAACCAGCCAGTTGACGCCGTCCTTGAAGTCCTCGAGTTCGGGATGACCCATGTTGCGGTAGATCGCCGTGCGCCAGTCACGGCCGTACCCCTTCGAGGCACGATAGTCCATGTCGATGACGATAAAGCCGTCGTTCGCCAGTACGGTATGAAACATGAACTCCCGGAAGTAGTATGGCCAGCCGCTGTGTGCATTCTGCGTGTAGCCGGCGCCGTGTACGAACATCACCGCCGGCCAGGATTCGCCCTCGCGATAATCCTTCGGCAGGTAGAGTTTCGAGTAGATCGGCTCCTCCACGTGCGATGATGGCACTTCCACGATCGCGGGAATGACCCAGTCGATCTGCTTGAATGCATCGCTGACCGTGTCGGTAAGACGCAGCGGTTCGCTGCCGGCGGCGACCGGCAGTACATAAAGATCCTCGTGCCTGTCGATATGGGAGCGCGACATCAGCAGCCGCCCGCCGTCTCGCGACAGCCGGAAGCTGACCACGCCTCCCATGGACGTCAGCTGCTGCAGTTCACCGCCGCTTTCTGCAACGCGGTACACCTCGTAATTGCCCGGGTGGCTGCGATTCGCAACGACGTAGAAGAAGCTGCCGGCTGCATCGAGTTCGGGTTCGCGAACGACAAACCGGCCACTGGTCAATTGCCGCGCGCGACGTGCATCGACGTTCTTCACGTAAAGGTGCGAATACCCGGATTCTTCGGACAGGTACCACATGGCGCGCTCGTCGTTCATCCAGCCAAACTCATTGTGATCCCAGTTGATCCAGGCGACGTCGCTCAGTCGATGCTGCATTCGCAGTTCGCCGTCCTGCGGATCGACGGTGACAAGCCAGCGATCCTTGTTATCGATGGCGCGCAGCTGCACGGCAGCGAGCGTGCCTTCGCGATTCCATTCGATGCGCTCGACTGAAAGCGGTCGCGTATCCGGCGCTTTAACGGCTTTTTCAACTTCTTCGCGATCGGCGCCGTTCCGGACGTGCCAATCCACGGCACTCTTTCTCAGGGAAGCGAGCGGATCGCTGTCGAAGCCGGGCAGCGGTGCATAGTCGATCGGCGCAAAGCTGCGTCCATTCAGGTCTATAAGCAGCAGACTCTGCGCGGGCGGATTATTGCGGCCGACGAGCGTGCGAGTGTCCTCGAGCGACAGGTAACCGTCTTCGGTCACGTAATTCGGCATCTTGCCGGTGGTGCCATCTTCGGCTTTCTTGTCCTTGACCACCACCAGCAGGTGATCGCCGGAGGGCGACAGCGAGCGACTGATTTCCACGCGGTCGTCGCCGAGGTAAACAGGTAACGGCGGCGCGACAGGGTCTTCAGCCCGGCGCGACTCTTCGTGAGCACTTTCGGCGTCTGTGCGGCGTTTCTCGCGTCTCAGGGTTTCGAAGCTGCGCATTTGCTGTTCGCGCAGGGTGTCGAACGCCGGCTTATCCGGGTCCTTTTCGAAGCGGATGTCCGCAACCTGTTCGATCCGCCCCGATTCCGGATGGAAAATGAAATGCTGGCCATCGCGCAGAAACGACACGGACCCGCCATCCGCCATGAACATCGGCGCACTTTCCTCTACCGCAGTTTGCGTGACCTGGGTAGTGCTTTTTACAGCCAGGTTGCGGTACACGATGTCACCGTGGCGAACCCAGGCGACCCGCGTGCGATCGGCGTTGTACACGCGGCTATTGTTGGAACTGTTGATCTCTTCGTCCGCTGGCACCGGCTCCGCTACTCCTCCCGAAGCTGCGACCCGGTACAGGTCACTGAACTTCTCGCCCGCACGCTTCCGGCTGTAGTACACCGCGTCCAGGTCGTCGGACCAGTAGGCATCGGTCGGTGCGTTGCCTATCCAGTCGGGGTCCGACATGATCAGTTCGAGATCGGGATCACCGGCGGCGAACGACACCGCACTCGAGGCAAGAACAAGGACCGGAAGCGCGAGCCCGCGAATCATCTTCTTCTCCAGTTTTGCTTAATGTTGCAGCCGCTGCATGATAGCAGGGGGGATTGTACTGACGTCCGCGTCGACGGTCGCTCCCGCGGCATATCTCGGTCTCGACGGCCAGGCATATCGACGGTTCTTGTGCACAAATCAATAATCCGGCACGTTAGGCAAGATGGCAAAAGACACATCGAATGAAGACGCGATAAAGCTTGGCGGGCGCGCTGCGTGGTATGCGCTCTTTCTCGTCACGTTGACGATTGCGATGTCGCTGGTCGACCGGCAGATACTTGCCATCCTCGCGCCGCGCATCAAGGCGGATCTCAATATCGGTGACGCCGAGATGGGCGTCCTCTACGGTGCGGTTTTTGGCCTGTTCTATGCCGTTTTTTCGTTGCCGCTCGGCCGACTTGCCGACGGGTGGATCCGCACCCGCTTGCTCTCCATTTCGATTCTCGGCTGGTCTGTAATGACCGCGATCGCAGGCTTCGCCAACAGCTTTGGTGTGCTCGCCGTGTCACGTCTCGGTGTCGGCATCGGCGAGGCGAGTTCGCAGCCGGCAGGCATGTCGTTGCTCTCCGATCTGTTTCCGAGGAGCCAGCGCGGCACGGTGACGGCGGCGATGGCGATCGGCGTGGCGCTCGGTATCGGTGGCGCTCTCTGGCTCGGTGGTACAGTCGCCGATAATTGGGACGCTGCCTATGCGGACGGTGACTCACCCTTCGGTATCAAAGGCTGGCAAGCGGCATTTCTTGTCGCCGCGGCGCCCGGCGTCCTGTTAGCTGTGCTGCTCGCGCGACTGCCGGAGCCCGTGCGCGGTGCTGCGGATGGCGTCAAGCCCTCTCGCGATCCCCACCCGTTTCGCGCCAGTCTCGATACGTTGCTCGGCATACTTCCCGGCTTCGCCTTCCTTGAATTCGCGCGGCGCGGAGCCTCGGCGAAACTCTGGATTATCAATGTCATCGCGGCGGTGACGATCATTGTGCTCGCCGTCTTCCTGACTCACTTCACCAACGGCCTGCGGCCGGCTAACCCGATTGCGCTTTCCATCGGTGGTTTGCAGCTCACCGGCAATGCGCTGCAGTGGTCGATCACCGGCGTCGGTGCCTATATCGTCATATGCTGGATGCAGTCGCTGTCACTGCGGGACAAGCCGGCCTTTGCGGTGATCGCGAAACAGCCTGCCATGGGAATTCTGATCGCTGTCGCGGCGCTTCAGTCGATGATCAATTACGGCGTCATGTCCTGGACGGCAGTTTACGCAATCCAGCAATTCAACCGTTCGGCCGCGGAAATCGGACTGCAGTTCGGCGCGCTTATAACGGTGCTCGGCATTGCAGGCCCGCTCATCGCCGGGCCGTTGTCCGACTGGACCAACAAACGCTTCAAGGGCGGCCGGCTTTATGTGACGCTCGCCGCGCTGACGATCTCGCCGTTCCTTGCATTCGGCGTGTTCAATGCGCAAACGATCGGCGCCTTCTATGCATGGTTCGTTTTCTATTCACTGGTGCTGACCATGTGGCTCCCGCCGGTTTATGCCGCACTGATGGATCTCGTACTGCCGCGCATGCGCGGCATGGTTATGAGCTATTACATCCTGATGATGACCATTACCGGCATGGGGCTCGGGCCTTATGCCGTTGGCATGATGAGCGATATCAACGGTGGCAGGCTCGGGCAGGCGATCCTCGAGCTCTACTGGGTCGGCCCGGTCATCGCTACGCTGCTGGCCATCCTCATCTGGCGTATGCCGAAAGACGAGGCCTCGCTCATCGATCGTGCGCGCGCCGCAGGCGAGCCGGTTTGAACGCAGGGGAGTAGACTGTGATCATGGGCAGGAAACTTTCGCGACGCACGGTAACGAAGCAGCTCGGAGCGATTGCCGGCGGTGCCGCATTGTTCGGCCCCGCAATTGCAAATGCATTGACCAATGCACTGACGAAAACGCCCGCGCAGACAGAGGGTCCGTTCTACCCGCCGGGCCCGCACGCAGAATCGGACGTCGATCTGACCCTGCTCGATGGACATACTGAACGCGCGGCCGGCGACGTCATCCTGGTCCGCGGCCGGGTGACCGATCTCGCGGGCAAGCCGCTCGCTAACGCCCGCGTCGATATCTGGCAGGCCAATCACTGGGGTCGCTACACGCATCCCGGCGACAGGAACCCGGCACCGCTCGATCCGAATTTCCAGGGCTTCGGCATCGCGTACACGGATGTGGACGGCTACTACGGGTTTCGCACCATCACGCCGGCACCTTATTCCTTATCATCGTTTGGTGAATCGGGCATGCGACCCAGGCATATTCATTTCAAGGTAGCGCACGAAACTGCTGGCAAAGTCACGACGCAAATGTATTTCGAGGGCGATCCACTGCTCGAGAGCGACGGCGTCATGCGCAGAACACCGGCCGGACAAAGACACCTGCTGGTTACATCACCTCACGACGACAAGGAGACGGGATTGCCTTTGCACCGCTTCGATATCGTGCTGGGCTGAACGTATCGATGAACCCGGAGTTGCGTCGAATCCTGTCTGTGCCGCTCCCGGTGCTTATCGCACTGTTACTGCCAGCCCTCGTTCTGGCGGACGCACCCGGTTTCGAGGAACCAAAGGTACCGGATTAATCAAAGGTACCGGATTTATTTTGGACATGTTCCCCTCTGTCGCACCGACGATACACAGTGCGGATCAATCAGAAAAATAAATCCGGCACCTTTTTGTTTACGCCGACATGCTCTCCGGGCCGGTTCTCGAATCGTCCACAGCCTCCGGTTTCGGTGCAATTTTCAGCGTTGACTGCTTCTCCATCTCGACCTTGCCGTTGAAGCGCGCGCCGTCCTGCATGACGAGCCGCGTGCAATAGATATTGCCGTTCACCGTCGCGCCTTTGGCAAGCGACACCAGTCCGTCGCTGTGAATGTCACCATCGAGCAGGCCCTCGACTAGCACCGAACTCGCATGTATGTCCGCCGATACCTTGCCCTTGGGACCGATCGTCAGGTTCTTCTCGTGATGGGCAATGGTGCCCTCGATCGTGCCTTCGATCACCAGGTCCTCATCGGCCGACAGTTCGCCCCTGAAGACCAGGGTCGGGCCGATGACGGAGACGTTTCTCGGGCGTATAGGTTGTTGCTCGCCGATCCGCAGTGGCGGCATGGGCCTGGAATCGTCGTCCTCCCGGGACTTCTTGAACATGATGAATCCTCCGGAAAAGTGCCAAGCGTGTTGCAGGTCCAAGAATACCCCAGATGCGCACAATTGAGGGACACTGGCCGCGAACTAGTGTCCCCGAGTCAGCCTCAGCAGGCGCCCCTGGCTGTCTTCTGCCTCGTCCTCCAGCACCCACAGCGTGCCGCCGGGCCCTTCCACTACACTGCGAATGCGGGCGCCCATGGGGAAACGCTCGACCTCGCGGGCGGTGTCGCCGTCGAGTTCGATGCGAATGATGGCCTTCGAAGAGAGCCCGGCGACCAGTGCATCGCCGCGCCAGTCAGGGAACAGCTCGCCGCGATAGACGATCATGTTTCCCGGCGAGATGACGGGCGTCCACCAAATGGCCGGTTTCAGGAACTCGGGACGAGTGTCGTGATCGGGAATCTCGCGGCCGTCGTAATGATCGCCGTTCGAGACGATCGGATAACCGTAGTTGCCGCCGCGCACGATGCGGTTCAGTTCGTCGCCACCTGCCGGCCCCATCTCGATCTCCCAGAGCTGGCCGTCGAGATCGAAAGCGATCCCGAGCGGATTCCGGTGACCGAGCGACCAGATCTGGCCGTAAACGCCCTCGTCATCGACGAAAGGATCGACACTTAAGTAATCGACGAAAGGATTATCCTCCGGCACCGAGCCGTCATCGTGCAGCCGCAGGATCTTGCCGATGCTGGACTGCATGTTCTGCGAGGGCGTGAACTTCTGGCGATCACCGGATGAGATCCAGAGATATCCGTCGTCGTCGAACAGGAGCCGGTGGCCGTAATGGCCGTAACCGACGAGTTTCGGGTATTGGCGCCAGATGACTTCGGCGTCGGAAAGGTAGCCGCGCTCGGTGGCGTTCAACACCGCGCGCATGACGGCAGCACCGCGGGTACCACCCGTACCGCCTTCTGCGTAGCTCAGGTAGATAAGCCCGTTCGTCGCAAAATCCGGATGGACGGCGACGTCGCCGAGCCCGCCCTGTCCGCCGTAGTCGACATCGGGCATGTTGCCTATCGGACGGGATTTCTGCCCGTCCTGGCTGACGACGACGAGACTGCCTTTCTTCTCGGTGACCAGCAGGCGGCCATCCGGCAGGAAGGCCATGGCCCAGGGCTGGTCGAAAGAGGTGACCGGTTCGACTGCGAACGGCAGATTGTCCTGTGCCTGTGCTGCGACCGACAGGAATACGCCCGCGAGCGTTGTGAGTACTCGTTTCATTTTGTATGCCTCGCTTGATTCTTTTTCCCGCGCTGTGAATCCCGGTAACAGTCACTGAATTATCCCTGAATTAGTGTATGGCGAAGGTCACAAAGACCTGGGCGTTCACGCTGAGCTGCCCGGGCGATATACCAGGTACGGCCGCCATATCCGCCGTCATGAAACCACCGCGTTCCGCCATCATCGGCATCGGATAGCCGCCTCCGGATGACATCGAGATCGTCAGCACCTCGCCCAGTGTCACGCCGGCAAGTTCTGCGAGTTCCTCGGCCCGCGCGCGGGCGTCTGCCATTGCGGCAGACCGGGCGCTCTGTTCGAGCGCCGCCGAATCCTTGACCATGAAGTTCACCCCGTGGATCGAGTTTGCGCCCGCGCTCGTTACCGCCGCCAGCACCTCGCCCACCTTGTTGATGTCCTTGACGATGACGTTGACTACGTTCGATACGCGGTATCCGGTAACGCGGACCTGGTTGGCCTGCTGCGGATCGTGCTGTTGCTCGGGCCAGATGCTGTAGTTCGCGGTCTGGATGTCCTTGCTGTCAATGCCCTGTTGTGCCAATGCTCGCATGATGGTCTCGACGATGGCCTGGTTTTCCGTCGACGCCTGCGCAACTGTCGTCGCAAGCGTTTGCACTCCTGCGCTGATCTGCGCGCGATCCGGCGGCCCCGACGCGTCGCCCTGACCGGTGACGGAGATGCTGCGTGCGGCCGTCGAAGCACTTTGCGCCGCGGCGACGCCGCACAAGCCAACGGCAATTATGGCAAGCAGGGCCGTTTGTCCCAAGATTTTCATCGACATCTGATCCGATCTCCTCTGTCTCTGGTTGTACACCGCATCGAGTCCGACGGTGTATGAAGAAAGCGGTGCCCCGTTCAGTTCAGAGCGGGCGCGGGCTCCGCGTGTTCATGGGGGATCCTGCGAGTTTCGCCCGGCTTCGTGAGCAAATCCACCTGCCGTAAGGCTTCCTCTCGTTCATCCGGCGTCCCGGGAATGGTCGCCGGCACATGGATGCCGACAGCGTGGTCAGGCCGAAGCTGCTCCTGCAGAACCGCAAGCCCGTTGACCGACAGGAAGTACCAGTACGGGGCCAGCGCGAGATGCAGCGTCCGCTGCTTCCAGAACTGTGCATCCTTCGTATAATGAGCAACCTTGGTGTCCGCATCGCCCAGGTGCAACACAGTTGGTCCGCCATCCAGCGTGATGCGCCAGGCGAGGTTTTCCACGTCAGCCGACTGCGTTGGCCAGCCGCTGTGGGGAATGCGAACCGCATCGATCACGAGCCCCGGCATCTCGAAACGCCGCGGTTGCTCTCCGTACTCGAGTTGGACCGCTGTCGCCCGCTCCAGCAATGCCGGGTCCTCGCCGGCGACCGCGTGCAACGCGGTCACGGCCTGCTCGGGCGCGAACAGCCGCACGCTGGGCTGCGCGCGCAGGTAGTCGATGACGTCCGACGGGGAAAAGTGATCGTCGTGGTAGTGACTGATGAATACCGCGTCGATGCCATCCCAGGGCGGGTCTCCGGCCATCAGCGCAGCGCGCAGGTCCTCCGGCAACAAGCGGTACTCACCGAAATCTTCGTTGAACAGCGGATCGAAAACGATACGGGTATCGCCGTGAGCAATCATGACTCCTTCATTCGCGAGGTAACGGGCCGTGGCGGGGTCCTCGTGGGCCGCGCCGGGCGTCAGCGAGAGCAGCAGCGAGGCGAGGAGGGCAATGCGCATGGTACTTTTTCCCGGTAGCTGCATGATCGCTTTGAGAGGCCCAGCGGTCCCGAAGTTCATGCGTAGCGGCAAAAAACACGAAATTCTAACGCAAAACCCGTCGAATTCGATTGACCCCCGATTGTGGCATTCTTACGCCAATTTCAAGAAGGAGAGAATACATGATTGATCATGTAGGAATTGCTGTAGCCGACACCGGGCGTTCGAAGGCGTTCTACGATGCCGCACTGGGGCCGATCGGCATAACGATGATCATGGAAGTACCTGCCAGCATGACCGAAAGCGGCGGCACGGCCTGCGGCTATGGCAGGGACGGCAAGCCGTTTTTCTGGTTTGGCGATAACGAAAAAGTCGGCAAGGGCTTTCACATTGCGTTTGCCGTCGACAAAAGGAAACTTGTCGATGCCTTTCATAAGGCGGCGCTCGCGGCGGGCGGGAAGGACAACGGGGCGCCGGGTTTAAGACCACACTATCACGCTCATTTCTATGGCGCTTTCGTGCACGATCCCGACGGCCATAACGTGGAAGTGGTCTGCCACCTTCCGGAATAGGTACCAGCCTAGCGCCCACCGCGCCGGGGAACGGCAAAGAACAAAAAGATATTGTACTGACGAACTCGGCAGGTGAACTCGTTACCATCTGCACGGTCGATGCCTTGCAGTGAGTTTATGCAGGTAATGCGGAGGCGCGCTGTGCGAGTTCTACCCGGGATAGTGACTGTCGCTCTCGCTGCAGGCTCGTTCATCCGTCCCGCCTTCGCCGACGACGTTTACACCATGGAACTCCGGACACTCAGGCCGGACGTCTACCTGGTGCAGCGGCCGGATCCGCTCCGCGAACCGGTCGAGCCGAACGCACTCTTCATCGTCAACGATGCCGACGTCATCGTGTTCGAAGGCGGCGGGGCGCCAATCGTCGCCGAGCGCACTATTGCGCTAATCCGAAGCGTCACCGACAAACCGGTATCGCACGTCATCAACAGTCACTGGCACGGCGATCACAATCTCGGCAACCAGGCGTACCGGGCCGAATTTCCGGATGTAAAGATAGTCGCACACCCGGAAACGCATGCAGCAATGACCGGTACTCCGATGGCCTACGTCGAACGCTACGTGCCGATGCTGACCGGACTGATCGAGGAATGGAGTGCACAACAGGCCAAAGGCGAATTGTCGCCGCGACGCGCGGAACTGTTGCCGAACCTCGCCCTTATGCGGGAAGAACTGGCGAGAACCACGATCGTGCCTCCGGACCTGCTGGTCACGGGCCGGCTGGTGCTCGAACGCGGCGAACGCGAGATACTCATCGTGCACCTTGGACGCGGCAACACACCGGGCGATCTCGTGTTGTGGTTGCCCAGCGAACGCATACTGGCGAGCGGCGATCTGGTCGTGCATCCGGTCCCGTACGGCTTCGGCAGTTTCCCGCTGGACTGGATCGCAACGCTGGATCGACTTGCCGGCTTCGATTTCGCCATGCTGGTGCCCGGTCACGGCGCGGTCCAGCACGACGCCAGCTACATACGCCGATTGCAGGCATTGCTCATCGAAGTGCGGCGACAGGTCGGGGAAGCGGTTTCGAAGGGATACGATCTCGAGACTACCCGCGAAAATCTCGATCTGTCATCGTTCGTTGACGAGTTTGCCGGCGACGATGCAGATGCACGGCTGAAATTCGACAACTGGTGGACGCAGCCCATCGCGCGATCCGCTTGGCTCGAAGCCCGCGGTGAGCCCATCAAGCAGGGCGCCTCCGACGAGACCGGTTAGCGCCGGAGATCTGGCTTGCAGGTTTATTTGTTGTTTGCAGCTGTCTTTTGTTGCAGTTCGGATCTCAGTCCCAGATAAACACTCGCGCACATCAATAACATCAGCAATGCAAATGGCAGGCTGGCCACGATAGTTGCAGACTGCAGTGCCCCGAGCGTCTCGGCGCCTCCTCCGACCAGAAGCGTAGCAGCGATCAAGCCCGTCATAGTTGCCCAGAACACATGTTGTTTTCGCGTCGATTCAGAAATTCCTCCCGCTGTCATGAAGGAGATCACCAGCGCCCCTGAATCCGCAGACGTTACAAAGAAAATTGCAACCAGAGCAATCCCCAGGATGGATGTCAACTCCGGCAGCGGCAGGTTTTCAAGCATATGAAACAACGCAATCGACACGTCGGATAGTCCATTTGCCAGTTGCCCGATTCCATTTTGTGCCTGGGAGATGGCGGATATGCCAAAAACGGACATCCAGACCGAACAGACGACCGTCGGCAAAAGCAGAACCGCCGTAATGAACTCGCGAACGGTACGACCTTTGGACACGCGTGCGATGAAAGCACCGACGAATGGCGCCCAGGCTATCCACCACGCCCAATAGAATACCGTCCAGGCCCTGTACCAGTCCCCGTCATTCCGATGGATCCAGTTGCTCAATCGGAAAATGTTCGAAAAGTAGCTATCCAACGCAGACGGAATACCATTGAAAAGAATGGCTGTCGGCCCGAAAACGACGATGAACGACAGGAGTACGAAGGCAAGCCCGAGATTCAGATTGCTGAGTACCCGTATACCCCGGGCAAGTCCAAGCCACACAGAGAAGGCCGCCGCCAGAGTCACCAGTCCGATTACGACTAGCTGCGTTGGCAAACCGGTACCTACGCCAAACAAGAAACCCAGACCACTTGATACCTGCATGGCACCAAGCCCGAGCGACGTTGCCAGACCCATTGTTGTGGCAAGTACTGCAATTACATCAACGATATGGCCAGGCCAGCCCCATGTCTTGTCTCCCAGGATCGGGTAGAAGACCGATCTGAACGCCAATGGCAGACCCCTGTTATACGCAAAAAATGCCAATGACAGTCCGACTACTGCGTAGATTGCCCAGGCATGCAAGCCCCAATGAAAGATGGCAGCGGCCATGGCAAGTTCAGCAGCCTCCGGGGAATAGGGTGCGACATTCAAAGGCGTGCCCGCCCATCCGGTAAAGTGAGCCACAGGTTCGGCAACTCCCCAGAACATCAGGCCGATTCCCATTCCCGCAGCAAAAAGCATCGCAAACCATGAGAGTGACGAGAACTCCGGTTTTGCCGACTCTCCCCCCAACCGTACCCGACCGATCGGCAGAACAATACAGGCCACGCAAAACACGACAAAGAAATTGCCTGCAATCATCAACAGCCAGTCGAAATTGGCAATCGTTGCTCTTTTTCCGGCTTCAAGGAACCCGTTTGAAAGTTCAGGGGCAATCAATGTGCCGACAACAAAAAACAGGATGAAAATGGTCGTCAGAAAGAAAACAGGCCAGTGCATGTCCATGCCCAAGACTCTGAAGCGTTTCTGTTCCCGCTTTTGTTCCTGCAATTGCGATTCCTTCATAGCGATGCTTCTATAACTTTTCGAATCGACGAAGCCGAAGGGATTTCCGAACTGTATCGCTCATACTTCAATGATCCGACAACCCCCGAAGCGGACCGAGCCATTCTGCATAATTCCTCCAATGATCGATTGCGCCTGTGTACACAGGACGCCGAACCTGGGAATGACTCGCCGTAAGGACAGGACGTTGGTGCCGGTAGAACTCAAGGCAGGATGGGTCGAAAGCTAATCCAAGCGCTTCGAGCAGCAGAGGAATCTGCGTTTGCGGATCGTTCACCAGCTGCTCGTACACAACATCTTCAAAGGGTGCCGGAATTATCTTTTTCCAGTGACCCATGAGCCGCCGATATTGGCCATGGAAATGCGCCAGGTCCTTGAGGTCGTGGTACCAGGGTTCGTGAGAACCGAAGTTGGCGCAGTACAATGAAAAGCAAGTGGCGCGAGGATCCCGAACACTGTGAATGATCGGTGACTGCGGAAAAATCACTCGCAGGAATCCGGCGATCTCGAAGTTTGCAGGCAGCTTGTCTACGATCCACGCACCGTCGAGCCCACGCTCGAATATTCTTTCCAGGTATTGCTCCCGCGCGGTTTCCAGCAACCGGGAATCTACAGAGTCCGAGGGGTCGACAGGGCCAATTCGGCCGGCAGCTTCGCGACCCTGGCGGAAGCTGTGTTCGCACTCACGGGCGAATACAATTTCTCCGGCTGTCTGCACATCGCCGTGACTGGCAAGAATCTGTTCGATCAACGTTGTGCCCGAACGTGGCAGACCTATTATGAAGATCGGTTGGAATTCGATTGGCAAGGGGTCGAGTGACGACCCGAAGCTCGCCTGGTTGTACTCTGCGATCGTGCGCGTGACGCGCTTTTCAACGCGTCCGGGCACATACTCAACGCCGCGAGCAGCCAGGTCACGACGTGCCAGATCGTTGGCGCGGCGAAAAGCCTCAAATGCTTCCGAATAGCGCCCCGCAGCGTCAAAAATCCTGGCTTGAGCGAAGTTCACGTTGATCCGGTCCGCTGCCAGGAGATCTTCTCGCGAAGCTAACTGCGCAGCGCGTTTTGCGATCGCGCTGTTCATGGCCGGTACCGCAAGATCGACAAGGTTGTATAACGCCTCACCAAAGCAGGGGTCGCAGTCCAGGGCACGTGTATAGCTGTCGATTGCGGCCGGTGCCTCGCCGAATGCCTTGTGTACGTGGCCCGAGATGAGGTGGGTGAAGGCCGTTTGGGGGAATCGCTGCTCCAGATCATGGGCGCTTCTACGGGCGCCTTCGAGGTCGTGCGTGGCAAACTGCGCACGAGCAATACCCTGCAAAGACTCAAGATCTGCAGGCGCGATGCGGATTGCTCTCTCGTAGGCCGCCAGCGCATTGGCCAGATCGCCCAGCCAGGCGCGAATCGCACCGAGGCGCGCCCAAAGCCGCACCGTTTCCTCGGGCGCCAACTCCGAGGAAACTCTTGCCAGAGCCTGCTCCAGGGCACGCGCCTCCCGCACGGGATCATTTAGCGCACGCTGAATTAGGGCAATCAGTCGAAAGACTTCCGTCGTTGCGGCCCCCGAGCCCAGTACTTCCAGAATCGCAGATTCAGCGTCCGAGTGCCGGCCAGCGTCGTACAGGGATCTTGCACGTACGAGCGCACTCCCAAAATCTGGAGAAGCACCCAACGTCACAGCTTATCCATCGTGTGGCGCAGCTCTTCCTCGCTTAGCTCCACAACCTGGATCTCACTCCGTTTCAGTAGAAACTCGACGATGCGTTCTTCGAACAACGGCGACTGCAGTTCGGCCAGGGCGGTTGGATGATCGAGGTAATAGTCAATAATCTCCGCTTGATGCTCCGGATCCCGTTCGGCCTGGGATTCAACCAATGCCTCGACTTCTGTGCGTGGCACGCTGATCTGATACGCGCGGCCGATCTCGGCAAACAGGATCGCAAGCCGGACGCGACGCTCCGCGATCTGGCGCATGTCTGCTTCGAGTCCTGCGTCGACCGTCTCACCGACCTTCGCTTCAAATCCGCGAACAATTCGGCCGTATTCATTCTCCACCATGTCTTGCGGGATCAGGAAGTCATGCGAAGCAATGAGTTCATCGAAAAGCTGGCGTCGCAGATTCTCTCGGGCGAGCTTGGTCAATGCCGGATCATTCTCCGGTGATTGAAACTGCCGGAGCACAAAATCATCAAGCTTGCTGAGTTTGACTCGCGGCATTACCTCGAGCAGCAAAGTAAACGTCACGCAGTCCGACTCGGCTGCACTATCTTTGTCAATCTGAATGGTCGGCCGGCGGCTCGGCTCGAGCTGCCGCTCCACAATCAGCCGTCGCGCGACATTAATCGCCAAGTGATCGACTACCGCGTTGCGCACGGGCTCGCCATGCCGGATGCGCAACATTGCCAGCGGCGCACGACCAGGTCGAAACCCCGGGATGCGTGCCGTTCGACCGAGTTCCTGCAGCCTGGCATTCACTGCAGCAGTGATCGGGGCGGCATCAACACTGATATGGAATGCATGACTCAGGCCATCGATTTTTTCGCTCAGGATGCGGGGGTCAGTCATAGTGATGGAGAACAGGTTCAAGAATCCGGACAAGCGGCTCAAGGTGTTTCGCATAAGCTTGCCAGCGTTGTACCGACCCAGTGTAGATGGGTTGTCGTACCTGCCAGCGGCTCGGTGTACGAACGCCGCGCCGGGTCTTATAAAACGACAGACAGGCGTCCTGCCAGCCAAGCCCGCAATACTCAAGAAGTGCCCGAATCTGGTTTTCAGTATCATTCACCAGCTGCTCGTACTGCAGATCAAAGATGTTAACAGGCAATACCGAGTGCCAATGGCGCATAAGACGGTCATAGTCTACGTAATAGCGACCGAGCGTATCGAGCTTGTTTGCAAAACGGATTTGTTCTGCGAAGCTCGTGAAATAACAAGACAAGCAGTTATCGAGAGGATGCCGTCGACAGTGCACAATCCGGGCGTTAGGGAACAATAACGCAATCACACCAAGGTGCATGAAATTGAACGGGAGCTTATCCGTAACTCGAGCTGCGTCGGGCGACACTTTGTCCAGGTGGTCGAGGTAGCGGCGAGCCATTTGCCGTAAACCCATACGACCTGTCGTGCGTAAGCCGTGCGGGTAGGGTTCACCGGATCGCGACAGATCACCAATCTGGTAGCTGACCTGAAGCAGCATCGAAAGCTCTCCGCCGGCAGCGACCTCGGAGTGACTCGCGAGAATCTGTTCAGTCAATGTCGTACCCGAGCGCGGCATGCCAACAATGAATATTGGCCGTTCGGACTCAACGGCGGACGTGGGCGCTGATTCATAGAAATCGGCTGTCAGGGCTTCGATCAAACTGTCAATGGCGCGGCTATAGCCGTCGGCATCGAATGGATCGCGTCGGGCCTGGGCATCGTATCCTAGCTGCAGTCTGCGAAATGCTTCGTCATAGCGCTTTTCTCGATCGTTCCAATAGCCCAGTGCAACATTCAGGCGAATTCGCCCGTCTTCCGGAGTGGCTGGATCGTCTGCAAGCGCTTGCGCTCTACTGATCCATGCAGCGTCGATAGCTCCTTCGCGCACCTGCAGCAGCTTCGCAAGGGCCAGCGGACTATCCGGTTCTCGCCGCAAAACGGCGAGATACTGCATCTTCGCCTGCTTGAACTGACCATTTGATTCATATGCTTCGCCAAGTCCGATACGAATCCGACGATCATCCGGATCAAGTCGAACTGCCTTCTGGAAGTTTGCAATCGCGTTTTTAATGTCATTCATCTTGTATTGCACGTCCGCGAGTGCATAGCGCACCTCGGCTGAGTCCGGCCTGAGGGACACAAGTTTTTCGAGCAGCGGGCGCGCCTGATCGAAGCGGCGGAGTTTGCGGAATGCCTGGGCCATGTTGTTCAGCGCATCGGGATGCTCAGGCGCCAATGCCAGCGCTCGCGAAAATGCGTCCAGCGCCTGTTCCGGGGCATCGGCACGAATCCTGGCCATGCCAAGGTCGCTCCACGCGTTCGGGTTGAGCGGCTCTTGTTGCACGGACCTTGTCAGGAGTTGTTGGGCCTCCTGCAAACGGTCTTGCTGAAATCTCAGCAGACCGAGGTAGTGCAGCGCAGCAGCATGTTCGGGTGCACGCTCGAGCACACGGCTGTAAATCGCCTCGGCGCCAACGAAATCACGCCGGCGCTGCAAAATGATTCCTTCTTGGATCTGCGGGTCTTCTTGCAAGCGAATGGCTCCAGTCGATACATGCGTGCAGGCGGAAACGGGAGCACGCAAGTCAATAAACTCGACGAATATCAGTGGCCTGACCTACCGTGAGAATAATATCCCGCCACGATTCCTACCGAAATCGGGATTCGCGACCGTATATGAAAGTCAAGGATTCACTTCCTCGGGCATACGGATACCGTGGAGTAGCTTGGTACGGTACTCCAGGCTTTCGGCAAGGGCATCGAGCAGGCGCATCCCGTCTGCTGCGGCTGCATGTGCCTGCTCGGTAAGGTAACGCCGAGCGAGCGCCGGCTCACCTGCTTCAAGTAGGATCTTCGCAGTGCGTTCCGTGCCTGGTTGCGCAGCGAGCAACCGATCATCATTCGCTTGCAACATGGTGGTTACCTCTGGCAAAAATTCCTCCCGGTGTTCTTCCACCAGGTACAGCAGACGTTTCACCGCGCGGTTCGCATATCGCGTCGACTCAAGGCCACGTTGTGCCGGATCGACATTTCGCTGGTCCTCGCCCGTTGTAAGATAACGGTGTCGTTGATACTCCGGCGGAGCGGTTTCGACTCCAATTCGCCACGGGATGAATGGCGCGGTAAGTGGCGGCCCCGGCGCGATCCAGAGTGTACGAAGATCCGAATGAATATCGGCACGAAGATGTGCCACCTGGCCATAGCCTGAGGAATCCTTGCCGCTGGCATGCAACAGCTCCATCAAAAGCCGCACAGTCACTTTGGGTGCGGCTGCCCTCACTGCGGCCTCAGCATGGCGAGCCTCATCAGCTGTGTCCTCGCTGTACTGATCTGGCCGGGCGTAAACGTCAATGACGTCAAACGGAATGCCGGCACCCGGATCGTACCAGCCCTGATTCACTGCAAAAGATACGAAGTTCTCCGACGCGGCGAAATTCTCATCGTCGCGCCAATTGTCCGGCAGCGTTTGAACGTAGCCGAATCCGTGATACCCGCGCCAGTTCAGCCACACGTCGTCCGGGCCGAGCCGGCGGGCAACCCAGAGACCCTTGCCGCCAGCAAACTCGAGCATTACCCAGCCCTCGTTGGCGTCGGCGAACATGTGCGAGTTTCCACCATAGGTTGTGTAACCATAGGTGTCTACGAGTTTGCCGAGGATTTCCACGGCTTCGCGTGCCGTGCGGGCACGCTCAAGGGCAATGCGCGCCATATCGCTGTAGTTCAGGCCCGTCTGCGGGTTTGGGGTCATTTCGACCAGCTCTTGCCGCGAGTACAACGCTACATCGCGAACGGCAAGCCCGTGCTCATTCATACCACCGTTGGTCAGCGGTGCCGGCAGTCCCTCGAAGTAGGAGTAGTCCATCGATATGTAACGAAATGTCCTGGCTGACTGCGGAATCTCGATCAGCTTCCCCGGAAGGTCAGCGGACTCTGTTGCACCAACGCTCACAGTCGAGCCCGGCGGGTGCGCACGTTCCGGAACAATCGACAGCCAGTGGCTTGATGGCTCGTCGCCGTAGCCCGCCAGCAAGGCGCTGCCGTCTTCAGTCAGGTTTTTACCAACATAAACTGCGAGGCTCGCGTGAGATTGCGTGCCCAACATCGTCAAAAATGTGGCGAACAGTGCCGCGCGCATCGCTGAACAATTATCAAATCCAGCATTGAAACCCAACATCAGCGTTCCTCCGTGCAAGTCACAACGGACCCAAATCCGCTCATGACATCCGGATTCACCGGTGTCCTGTCTCCGACCAGTAATCGATGCCGCAGCTCTATGCTGGATAGCAAAGCTTCACCAAGGTCGAGTGCGGCCCGCGCCCGCTCGCTGCTGTAATCGTCGAATACCGCCCGCGCCAGCTCCGGTTGTCCGGCTTCAAACAATGTATGTGCCCGCGCCTCGATCGAACCGCGAGCGGCAATGCTCACGTCCTCGAACGCAGTCAGGGCTTCTATGACTTCGGGCAGGAACCGTTCCGGGGCGTCACATGTGTAATACATCAGTCGTTTGAATAGTCGGCCTGCGAACAGCGACGCCTCCTGAACGGAAAAGTCGCGAGTGACGAATCGCGAAGCCTCGTTATCGGAAAGGTAACGGTGCTTTGCAAATTCCGGCAGCACTTTGGTCCCTCCAATCCAGTAGGGCACGAAGGGTGCAGTGACCGAGCCGGTTGCAGCGACCCATAGCATCTTCAGTTCAGGATGTGGCAGCGGCCGGCGGATGTGTGCCACCTGCCCGTAACCATCATTGTCGGAGGACCAAAGTGGGTCGCGCACCGCATCCATCATGTCGCGCAATGTTGCGCCGCCACTCTTGGCTTTGTCGTTAAGGCGAGCCTCGATGATCTTCGCCCACTCACTGCGCCCCGCAGCGTCACCGTATATTTCGTTGACGTTGAAGGGCTTGCCGGACTTCGGATCGAACCAGCCTTGCTCAACGGCGAACGAAATGAAATTGGCCGAACCCATGAAGTTCGGATCCGAGCGGAAATCAAGGGGAATATCCAGAATATAGCCGGGGTACGATGCGCGCACCTCGTCCGGCCCAAGTCGCTCGGCGATCCACAGACCCTGGCCGCCGGCAAAATTGAGCACCACCCACCCCTCGTCTGCATCAGCAAACAAGTGGGAATTCCCGCCGTAGGTGGAGTACCCGTACTCGTCCATCAGCGAGCCAATGATCTCCACAGCCTCTCGTGCCGTTCTGGCCCGTTCCATCGCAATCCGTGACAGATCGCTATAGTTGGGGCCTTTTTGGGGATTCGGCGTCATCGTCCGGAGCTCTTCTCTGGATGGCGACCAGATATCCCGCGCCGCAACGCCGTGCTCGTTCAGACCCCCATTGGTCAGCGGGGGTGGCAGTCCCTCAAAATACGTGTAATTCATCGTAATGTATTTTGCGGTTTCTCCAACCTGCGGAATTTCGATAAGGACACCGGGATACGTTGCCCTGCTATCCATTCCGACGGTGATCGTGCTGCCTTCCGGATGGGTCGCGCGTGGGACAATCTCCAGCCAATGACTGGAAACCTCTTCACCGGTCCCGCCGAGCATCACGCTACCGTCGGCCGTGAGATTCTTGCCGATATAGATGCCGAAACTTGCGTCCGCCTCGACGCCAGCAAAGAATAAAAGAATGATGGTCATACGGACAATAAACAACGGCTTCATGTTTCCCCTCCAGAATTCACAGCGTGTCTTTGCACGTCCGACTGAATTTCGCCACGTGCCGGGCAATGATTATCTTTCGCGGTGCCGCCGGCCGTGATTCTTCATTGACGCGGACGATCGGGGTCGGCTCCGATCAGGCAGTTCACCGACACTCCGCCGGCGTTGATGTCACCGCCCGGCGGCGGCGCGGATATGCCATGCCGAAACTTGACGTCTGTCTCGATGCCGGCAACCAGGCCCCGTCCCAGCTCCAGAGCATCTCGCGCACGCGCGTGACTGTAGACTGTCAGGAGTTCGCGCCCGAGCGCCGGATCTTCTGCATACGCGAGCTCGGCAATTTTTTCGATCCGTGGTTGCTGTTCGAGCATTCCGGATTCGAACGATACCAATGTGGTTTGCACACGCTCGAGGTTTTCTGCGGGGAACGCGCAGGTGTAGTACATCAGTCTCTTGAACAGGCGTCCTGCGAATTCGGTAGCTTCTGCGAGTTGGAAGTCGCGATTGATAAACGTGGAAGCCGCATTTTCCGTCAGGTAGCGGTGCTGCCCATATTCGGCTGGCACTTCCTGAACACCAATCCACCACGGGACGAATGGTGCCGCCACCGAGCTGGTTGGCGCGACCCAAAGGAGCGCCAGTTCCGGGTGTGGCAGGTTGCGACGCAAGTGCGCAACCTGGCCATATCCCGCATGGTCGTCGGCTATGCGCTGGTCACGTACCATTGCCATCATCTCTTCCACTGAGACCGGCGCCATTGCCTGCAATTCAGCTTCGATCTCGGCAGGAGAAACGTACTTGGTACCCGGCGTGCGCATAATGCCGCCCAATCCATACACCTTGTCGACATTGAACGGCTGTCCCGAGTTCGGGTCATACCAACCTTGTTGCACGGCAAATGAAATAAGATTCTGCGATCCCATGTATTCTGGATTGGACACATAGTCAGCCGGCACATCACCGATATAACCGGGGTAGTTCACCCGTACATCGTCCGGACCCAATCTCTCGGCTACCCAAAGCCCCTGGCCGCCTGCAAACTCGAGTACGACCCAGCCTTCGTTCGGATCGGCGATGAGGTGGGAGTTGCCGCCGTAAGTGGTGTAGCCGTAGGTATCAATCAATTGCCCGATGATTTCCACGGCCTCCCTTGCGGTTCGGGCACGTTCGAGCGCGATGCGTGCCAGGTCGCTGTAGTTCGGGCCTTGCTGGGGGTTGGGCGTCATTTCGACCAGCTCGCGACGTGAGGGCGACCATACATCGCGCACAGCGACCTGAAATTCGTTAAGCCCACCGTTGGTGATCGGCGCCGGAAAACCTGCGTAGCTGGAATAGTTCATGGTGATGTAGCGGAATGTCGCACCGGCCTGCGGGATCTCGATGAGCCGACCGGGCATTCGCGCTCGCTCGGTAGCTCCCACTGCGATTTTGGCGTCAACAGGGTACTTACGCTGCGGAACTATTTCGAGCCAATGGCTCGAAGGCTCCTCACCGGTGCCGCCGAGCAGAACGCTGCCATCCTCAGTGAGGTTGCGCCCCACGTAGTACGCATAGCTTGCCGCAGCAGGGTCCGCGAGTAGCGGCAGCAGCACGCTAACCAAGCGGACCGACAGAAACTGTGGCATGCCGTTTCTGTTATTTGATGTTATAGCGCATACCGAGAGTGATCATTTCCTGGTCGATAAACATCACACCGAATCCCGGATGGCCCTCTTTGGCCATGATAATGTCTTCTTCAAAGACATTTCGCCAGTTGAAGTAAACCTCGAAATTTTGCAAACGTCCTTCACGCGGCGCATACGATGCATGCAAATCAAAACGCTGATGCGCTCCGGCCTCCAGCAGTGGCCCCCAGAGATCGACATTGGCGGTACCCGTTACATACGCGTAATCACCGGCAGCCTTGAATGTTGCGCCGACTCGAAGGCCCTGCAGTGCGCCCTCGAGGAACTCATAAGTTGTCGTAACAGAGCCGGAGTTCTCCGGTGTGCCACGCAGGGGCGTACTCCGGGCATTGTTTGGATTGATGACCTCAGCATCCATCCAGGCGTAGTTCGCAGAGAGGTTCCAACCCGGCAGAATCTCGCCAACGACCTCGGCCTCGAGACCAGTGGCTTCCTGACTGCCCTCGAGCACCGTGCTGCCAAATCCACCGAAAGAACCGAGGAATGCTGATGAGATCGCTATGTTGGTGATCTCATAATTAAACAACGCCAAAGATGCCCCCACCGCTCCGTCAATCATCTCGGTTTTCAGCCCGATTTCATGCTGTACCATTTCTCGCGGAGCGCTGACAGTGACACCATCGGCGTCAGTAAAGGTCTGCGGTTGAAAGCCTTCGCTATAGCTGTAGTACACGCGGGCGTCATCGATGATGCCAAAATCATCGGCGACATCATAAGTCGCTCCGAATCGATAGACTTGCTCATTGAAATCGATTTCGGTCACCCTGGGCGGGTTAATCACGTTTCCCTGATTGATCGGGAGTGTCGTAACTGATTCGTTCTTGTGAAAAAGGACGCCTGCCAAAAGCATCAACCTATCTGTCGGGTTCAGCAGCAACTGGGCGCTGAACTTCAAATCCTCAGACCCTTGGTAGGACAGTTGGCGAATACCAAGAATCTCCTCGCGACTGCCGCTGATTGGCAGGAATGGAGAACCGTCGGAGAACCTGGGCTGGCCATCGTAAACGCCGTCGGTGAACCAATCCACCCGCGCTAAGCCCATGAATTCGGAGTTGAGCAGCTTGAACATCTGAGGATCCCGGTCGTCTTTGTACTCCACTGCGGCGAAAAACTCGTGTTCACGGCCGAACCATTCAAATTCACCGCCCAACGACTGGTTAAAGGTGAGTTCCTCCGTGGCACGCTCAATATCGTAACTGTAGATGTAGATCTCATCGTCAGCTAACGAATAAGCGCCGAACGGACCAAACGGGTAGAAGTAGGAGAGGTACTGATCGGCCTGGCTCCATGCCAGCTGCGATTTTGTGCGCCAGCCATTGTTAAGTTCGTGCTCAAGTTCAATGATTGCGAAATCACTGTCCAGGGTCTCCACGGACTGATCCGGATGGGAGAAATACCACTGCTCCGGGTCTGCGTCAGGCAGTTCCAGGGATCCGGCAGTATTTTGATAGAGGGCTGCACCATCCCAGGGATCTGTATTGCGATGGCCCTGATAGTATGAAAACCGCAGAGAAGTCTGATCGGAGATATCCCAATTGACAGAGCCGAGAACCATGGACTCGTAATTGGGGAAGGTTTCGCCGGCGATATCCATCGGCAGATCGTACTCGTTGTACCTGCCAACGAAACGACCGGATACCGCTCCGTCCTTCGCAAGTGCGCCGGTTATATCCGCGTAATACTCTTGGCTATCGTAACTCCCAAACGACGTGCCAAACTGCATCTGCATGGTAGGGCGGGGTTTCTTGAGAATATTGTTGATCTCTCCGCCGAAGGAACCGGTCACCCCATAGATTGCAGTCGCAGGACCACGAACAAATTCCAGCCGCTCTACGGCGTAAGATTGGATCTGAGTCTGGTAGTCGCCCAGCAAGAGTCCGTTGACCCGACGGTTGCTGCCAGTAATGCCGCGCAAGAGTATGTTCTGATTACCGAAACCGTA
The DNA here is from genome assembly GCA_964465665.1 of uncultured Woeseiaceae bacterium. Lineage (GTDB taxonomy): Bacteria > Pseudomonadota > Gammaproteobacteria > Steroidobacterales > Woeseiaceae > JAKEGN01. Next base: position 5,739 of record CAYXKM010000230.1, on the reverse strand, counting down.
ACCTATGCGCTGCACGTTGGGGACCAGATCCGTTGCCTCATAGGCCGAATTCGCATTGATCGTGTGCAGCATTTCTGGCGTCAGTACAGTTACGGACTGTGGGGTTTCGATCAGTGCCAGGTTTAGGCCTGTCGCGCTGCTTTGATCGTCAGGCCGAAACTTGCGCGCAATGCCCCGGACAACAATCTCCTCGATGGCCTCGGAATCAGCTTCGGACTCCGCAGCAGTAGTGTCGGTCTGCGCATGAAGCGCGCCGACTGAAACCAGTGCCGTGGATGCCAGAAGCGCCTGGAGATAGCGCACCCTTGATGTAGACGTGGAGCTGACTGTCATTGCTTCCCCCCCCAACGGTGTTATCACATGATCGTTTTCTTATGACCGATGATTGCTCTTTTGTGACTACCTCAGATCTGCAGTCGAGTATCAGTGAGCGCATACGCTTGCGCAAACTTCGTCTCATATAGTGAACAGCCACACAAGTTCACCTATTTGCAAGTGCGATTGATTTGCAAATGCAATCGGCTGACGGCGCGTTAGCCGATATCGGGGACGGCGTTGCAGATGATGGTCAGAGGCGCACGGCGATTATGCACATAATGCTGCTGCGATATACAGCAGACTGACTAACGGTTGCAGCTCAGTCATTGTCAATGATTGTAACGGTTGCTGTATTGGGTTCGCCCAGAGTCATTCCATCGCCAGGTGCGCTCAGGAGAATCAGGAAGCTCTCATCGCTTTCAGGGATCTCGTCGGAAACAATGGGGATGAAGATATCCTGGGTACTTGCTCCAGCCGGAAATTCTGCCAGCCCACGATAGAGACCGGCGTAGTCAAGCTGTGGGTCGGCCGACTCCGGGACAGTTGAGTATTCCACGCTGGACGAGGCAGAGAGGTCGCCTGTCCGGTGAATCTGCACCGTGAGCGCTACTCCGTCTTCATGCACGAAATAGACTGACCTCCCGAGATGGATTACGGGGACGCCTGAAAATACGGTGGCAGTTGCGTCGCCGACCGGGGCGATTGTTGAGCCGGAGTCGGCCATCGGCTCCTTGTTGTCGCCCGGTGTTGGCATTGCACTGCCGACATCCTGGGCAGCGATCTCCGGGTCGACTGTCGTCGGTAAGGTGCTATCAGAATCCTCCACAGCAGGTTCTGGTACCGGTACTGCCATCGCTTCGGAGTCTGGTTCAACGGCTGCCGCATCAGCCGTTTGTTCGGTCACCTGCGGAATTGAAATCGAGCTGGTTGACTGGCGATCCATGTCAGTCGATTCAACCGGCACCAGTTCGGCCGACTTTGTTTCCCCGGCCGCCCTGGTCTCTAAGGGTTCCTCAGCGCGGCCACCGAAGGTCGACTGCAATAGCTGCATCACTGCCGATTCACGCGCCATGTCGAGGTATTTTGATGGCACAGGCTGGATACCCAGCAACATCATTCCAGTGACCGCAACGGCACCGAGCAAGACCCCAAAAGCTGCAGCGAATACTACGCGGCCAAAACCCTGCTTTCTAACAATGACTTCTTTTACCACCGGATTTATCACGACCGGTGCACTCACCGGCTGTAGCGGCAACTGCCCGGTGAAAGCCCCCTGAAGATCGTGTACGTCCGTTGCACGGTCCTGGGGCGAGGGTTTCAGGCCGGCCGAAAGGGCTCGCCACTGGAGGTCCGTCAACCCGTCAATACGTTTTGGTTTCAAATCAAGTTCGCGCGCTTCCACCGCGGATTTTTTCTGGTAAGGGTGATGGCCGGCCAGCAACTCGTAGATGACACACGACAACGAATAGACATCGTCGCTGATTACCGGCGCACCGCCTTCCAATCGGTTGCAGCTTGAATAAGCCGGCGTAAGTACGCGCAGCGCCGGATTGTCGATTCCCTGGCGTACATCCGGGATGACGACTCCGGTGAATCCGAAATCCAGGATTTTGGGCTCGTCCGCCTTCGTCAGGAAGACGTTGGCTGGTTTGAAATCCGCGTGTACGATGTCCCGGCCGTGTGCGTATGCAAGTCCACGGCACATACCTGCAATAATATGCATCGCCCGCCTGGTCGGTATGGTGGCGGGCTGCAAGCGTGCAAACAAAACACTCAGCGACTCGCCTTCGAGGAGTTCCATGGTTACGAAACTCGTTTCACCGTCCTGGCGGAAGTCGTAGACACGAACGATATTCGGGTGCGAAAGGGTTTGGGCCCGCAATGCCTCACGTTGCAACGCGTCGCGCCATTCCCTGTTCGTCCGGAATTCTCCACGCAGAACCTTTAGTGCAATCCGGTCGGATCCTTCGACTGTGCTTTGCCGCAAGCGGTCGCGCGCTTTGTAAACGATACCGATCCCGCCGCGACCCAACGGTTCCTCAAGCACGAAACGGTCACTTAGAACGACGCCCGGTGCGAGCAGCTCGACGGAATTGTTCTGCGGCTCAGCGGCAGGCGATGTCGAAGGGCGCTGTTTGATCTGGGGTTGCACTTTGCGAACCAGATTGACCGGTGCGGCCGGGCGGTCTGCGTGAACAGATGGCGCGACTTCGTGATTCGCAACTGGCAGCGATATTTCAGCGCCATCCTCATCGAATGCTGCGGTCCAGTCATCTGCGATTTCATGAATCGAAGTTTCGACGATTCGTTTCAGAGTAAGCACCCGCTCTTCCGTCAAGAGCTTGTTGACGGGCTGCTGATACAGGAGTCGGAGAGCGCCTTTACCTATGTCGGGCCTGTTTGTCAGCTCGGTTATCCAGCGCGTTCGTAGCTCTGAGAACTCGAGAGTCCGATCCAGATAGGCATCGAGGCTGGCCTTGAGCTCGCTCAAGTGACTCTGCAAGTTGTCCGGATTGTGAATGGATTGATGCACTGAATCGCAATGATTATTGGCCGATGATTGGCCAATTATGGCATGTCAATAACGAGCGCAAACAGGAAATCGACGTTGAAAGGTCGAGCAATGCGGAAGAGCTGGATTTCCGGAGCAATTTCTCTTATTAAACCGCTTCTTCCAGATGAAGCCTCGAGCTGTCTGGAACCAATTCACCGTATTTGAGTCTGCCAGTAGCGACAGCCTGCGTGACAATCTGCAAGAGACTGGTGGTCGAGACTCTCGCAAGTTGCGTATGGTGCGCGTTATCCTCTGGCCATCCTGGAGTACCGATGATTCCTGAGCAAACTCGACGAACATTTCTGCAACTTTCGGCTGCCACCGGGCTGACGCTGTCTCTGCCCGGCGTGGCGGCCACCGGACCACGCCAGATGGATCGGCGGCTTATCCCGGGTACGGATGAAAGGATTCCGGTCATCGGCCTCGGGACGTCCGATGAGTTCGAAGGTGTGCCGGCGGACGGCGGCGCACAACTGAAAGCGGTGCTGACGACGCTGGCAGAGTACGGCGGCACGCTGGTCGATACCGCGCCTGCTTACGGTGACTCGGAACGTGTACTCGGCGAGTTCCTCGAGGACCTTGATCTTGGCGAGCGCATATTCATTTCAACGAAAGTCGGTACGCAAGGGAAGGACGAAGGCATGGTTTCTCTCGAGCAGTCACAACGACTGCTGCAGAAATCCCCGCTGGACCTGATCATGGTGCACAGCATGCGGGACGCCGACACGCAACTCGATAACCTCGAGGAATTGAAAGCGGCGGGTCGTGTTCGTTATATCGGCATCACGACCTCACGCGAAAGCGGTTTCGCACAGATGGAGCAGCTCATCCGCAAGCGAAAATTCGATTTCATCCAGGTCAATTACTCGCCGTTTGAAATGCAAGCGGCGGAGCGTGTCATTCCCGCCGCTGCAGAGAGCGGCGTGGCCGTCATGATCAATCGTGCGTTCGGCAACGGCACGTACTTTGGCCGCGTTGCGGGCCAGAAATTACCGGAGTGGGCCGCGGACTTCGATTGCGAAAGCTGGGCGCAGCTGGCGCTCAAGTACATTCTTGGTAATACCGACGTCACCTGTGTGCTGGCCGCGACCAGCAATCCACGGCACATGGCGGACAATGCAGGCGCCGGGGCCGGCCGACTGCCGGATGCGGCGACGCGTCAAAGTATCGCGTCCTTCTTGCAGGACCTTTAGTCAGCCGCCAGGCACGTTCGCGCCCGGCGCAAGTGCCCGTGAGCAGCGGGTACAGGCGCGTGCTATCGTAAACGTTGCTGAATCACGAGGGCTGGGTCATGAACTCCACCAAGAATGCCGCCTGGTCACGGCATCTAGATGCCATCGCCGACGAGCTGGTTCGCCTGACGGCGGTCTGCGATGTGCAGTTGCGCGATCCGGGCGTTATCGATCGCATCCTCAACAATGACGAGACAGTGTGCGGCAAACGCAATCCGATCGGTTTCCGCAAACTGCGGAGCCTTCTCGTCGCCACCTACGGTTCACTGAACAAGGCGATCGACCGCCTCGGGCCTGAGGAAGTCAAGGCGATGACCGATGAAATCGCCACCCGTGTCGACAAACACCGAGAGGCCGGTGGCGTCAGGGTGAGCAAGCGCAAGCTGTTTGGCGAAGGAAGCTGAGTCATGCCGAAGAAAAGTTCATGGGTGAGAGATTCGAAGGCGCAGAATCAACAGCGGATCGAGCACTTCATCCGCCCCTACCGCATAACGAGTGGCAAGGACTTTCGGCTGAAAAGTATCGATCCGGGCGATACCGGCGGGTTGAATTCCGAAGACAAGCCGCAAGCAAAGGAATTGCTGGCGCGGGGTGTTGACTGGCTCGCCGAAAAACAGGACATGCTGTACGCGCAGGACCACTGGGCGGTGCTGCTGGTCTTCCAGGCGATGGATGCGGCCGGCAAGGACGGCACCATCAAGCACGTGACCTCGGGCATCAATCCGCAGGGCTGCACCGTCACTTCGTACAAGCAGCCATCGAGTGAGGAACTCGATCACGACTACTTATGGCGCTACATGCGCAACGTACCCGCGCGCGGCCAGATCGGCATTTTCAATCGTTCCTACTACGAGGAGGTCCTGGTGGTGAAAATTCACGAGGAACTGCTCGCCCGGCAGAAAATGCATCCGTCGCTGGTGACAAAAAAAATCTGGCAGGACCGCTACACGGACATTCGCAACTACGAGCAGTACCTGGTGCGCAACGGCATCGTCGTCCTGAAGTTTTTCCTGCACGTATCCAAGGCCGAGCAGAAGCGCCGTTTCATGGAGCGCCTCGATAATCCGGAAAAGAACTGGAAGTTCTCCGCATCGGACGTGGCCGAGCGCGGTCACTGGTCAAAGTACCAGGCGGCTTACGAGGAGGCGATCCAGAACACGGCGTCGAGATTTGCGCCCTGGCATATCGTGCCTGCCGACAACAAGTGGTTCACGCGACTGGTGGTCGCCGCGGCCGTTGTCGATGCCATTGCCGAGCTGAAGCTGCATTACCCGGTGGTCGGAGCTGACAAGCGCAAATCACTCGCCGCGGCGCGGGCCACTCTCGACGCGGAATAGTCAAGCAAGGCAAGGCCGTTCGCGGTCACCGCACTTCGTGAAACCGGACCCGTGAGGTCTGTCATGTGTCGAGCGCAAAATTGAAACGCGTTCTATGCACACTGATCTTCGTGGTCAGTGCCATGTCTTTTGAATTCGGTGTGGCGCAAGCCACGGAGGAACCTGCACAAAGCCAGGCAGAATCGTCGGCCAATCTGCCGTCACCCGCGCCCAAATTCCTTTTCCCGGATCTAGACGGGACGGCGATGGTTCTCGAGGGCGAGCGGTTCTGGATACGACCGGTCATTGCCGTTGTGGG